>NZ_JABXEO010000055.1:0-58264 GCF_013372585.1 Myxococcus sp. AM010 | reverse complement strand
GAGCCGCCCCCTGCCCTCGCCCCCGAGCGCGAGCACGCCAGCGCCCTGTCCCTGCTGGGCATGCTCCAGCGCGAGGGCCGCTTCGTGGACTTCCTGCAGGAGAACGTCTCCGCCTTCTCCGACGCGGAGGTGGGCGCCGCGGCGCGCATCGTCCATGAGGGCTGTCGCAAGGTGGCCCAGACGTACCTGACGCTGGAGCGGGTGCTGCCCCAGTCGGAAGGGGACGCGGTGCCGGTGCCCGTCGGGTTCGACGCCCAGCGCATCCGCCTCACCGGCAACGTGGCGGGCCAGCCGCCCTACAACGGAGTCCTGCGTCACCACGGCTGGATGACGACGGCGGTGAAGCTGCCCACCGTCAGCCCGGCCATCGACCCGCGCGTGCTTGCTCCCGCGGAGGTCGAGCTTCCCTGAGCCGGCCACCACGGATTCACAGCGCGAACAAACCCGCGTCTTCCAGGAGTTCTCGTCCGATATGGCCCGCTATTCCATTGGCATCGACCTGGGTACCACGCACTCCGCGGTGTCCTACTTCAACCTGGAGGAGGGCAAGGCTCGCGGCGGCGCGCAGTCCATGCTGCCCGTCCCCCAGTTGACCGCGCCCGGCACCGTCGAGGCCCGCCCGCTGCTCCCCTCCTTCCTCTATCTGCCCTCCGCGCAGGAGTTCCCCGCTGGCAGCCTGGCGCTGCCGTGGAAGCCGGAGGCCAGCACCCTGCTGGGTGAGTTCGCCCGCACGCACGGCGCCAAGGTGCCCACCCGGCTGGTGTCCTCCGCCAAGAGCTGGCTGTCCCACCCCGGCGTGGACCGGCGCGCGGCGCTGCTGCCATGGCAGGCTCCAGACGAGGTGCAGCGGGTGTCGCCGCTGGACGCGTCCGCGCGCTACCTCCGCCACCTCAAGGAGGCGTGGGACCACACCTTCGCCCGCGAGCGCGAGGAGTCCGGCAACGCCCTGTCCGAGCAGGACGTCATCGTCACCGTCCCCGCCTCCTTCGACGCGGCGGCGCGCGACTTGACGCTGGAGGCCGCCAAGGCCGCGGGCATCCCCAACATCACCCTCCTGGAGGAGCCCCAGGCCGCGCTCTACGCGTGGCTGGAGGCCATGGGGGAGAACTTCCGCAGGCAGGTGCAGCCCGGCGAGGTCATCCTCGTGGTGGACGTGGGCGGCGGCACCTCCGACTTCTCCGTCATCACCGTGCGCGACAGCGCGGGTGATTTGGAGCTGCTGCGCGTGGCCGTGGGCGACCACATCCTGCTGGGCGGCGACAACATGGACCTGGCGCTGGCGCACACGCTGAACCAGCGGATGACGGCCGAGGGCAAGAAGCTGGACGCCTGGCAGTTCAACGCCCTCACCTACGGCTGCCGTCAGGCGAAGGAGGCGCTCTACGCCGACCCGTCCATGGAGCGCGCGCCCATCTCCATCCCCGGCCGGGGCTCGTCGCTCATCGGCGGCACGCTGCGCACGGAGCTGACGCGCGAGGAGCTGGAGCGCGTCCTCACCGACGGCTTCTTCCCCGTGACGCCCGTCGCCGAGCTGCCGCGCACCGCGCGCCGCACCGGCCTGGCGCAGATGGCGCTGCCCTACGCCCAGGACGCCGGCGTGTCCCGGCACCTGGCGGCCTTCCTCACGCGGCAGGCGCAGGCGCTGGCGACCAGCCCGGACGCGCCGGTGGACGTCAGCGGCAAGGCCTTCCTCCACCCCACGGCGGTGCTCTTCAACGGCGGCGTCTTCAAGGCCGGCCCGCTGAAGGCGCGCGTCATGGAGGTGCTCAACGGCTGGCTCACGGCGGATGGCGGCGAGCCCGCCAAGGAGCTGGAGGGCGCGGACCTGGACCTCGCGGTGGCGCGCGGCGCCGCCTATTACGGTTGGGTGCGCCAGGGCCACGGCCTGCGCATCCGCGGCGGCACGGCCCGCGCCTACTACGTGGGCGTGGAGACGGCGATGCCCGCGGTGCCCGGCATGGAGCCGCCCGTGAAGGCGCTCTGCGTGGCCCCCTTCGGCATGGAGGAAGGCACGCAGGCGGACGTCCCGCCCCAGGAGTTCGGGCTCGTCACAGGTGAGCCCACCCGCTTCCGCTTCTTCTCCTCGTCCCTGCGGCGCGACGACAAGGTGGGCGTCATGCTGGAGGACGTCGACACCGAGCTGGCCAGCGGCGGGCTGGAGGAGCTGGCCCCCATCGAGACCACCATGCCCGGCCAGCCCTCCACCTTCAGCGACTTGACGCCCGTCAACCTCCAGGCGGCGGTGACGGAGGTGGGCACGCTGGAGCTCCGGTGCCTGGAGAAGGAAGGCCCCGGACGCTGGAAGCTGGAGCTCAACGTCCGCATGAAGGAGTAGAAAGCCATCCGTCAAATCGGAGGCGTCATGCGAATCGTTGGCATCGACCTGGGCACCACCCATTGCGCCGTGGCATCCGTGGACCCCTCGCGGGGCGCGGGTGCCCCCGTGGAGGACTTCGCCCTTCCGCAGCTCGTCCGCCAGGGCGAGGTGGCCCCGCGGGCCCTGCTGCCCTCCACTGTCTACGTGCCCGCCGGCCACGAGCTGGCGGAGGGTTCGCTCACGCTGCCCTGGGGGGATGATGGCGGTCCGTGGGTGGTGGGGGAGCTGGCGCGCTGGCAGGGCGCGCGCGTGCCGGGGCGGCTGGTGGCCAGCGCCAAGAGCTGGCTGTGCCACCCGGGCGTGGACCGCTCCGCGCCCATCCTCCCCTGGGGCGCGCCCGCGGACATCCAGAAGCTGTCCCCGGTGGACGCCAGCGCCCTGCTGCTGACGCACATGGCCCGCGCGTGGGATTACGCGCACCCGGACGCGCCCCTGTCGAAGCAGGAGGTGGTGATTACCGTCCCCGCCTCCTTCGACGAAGCGGCCCGCGCCCTCACGGTGAGCGCGGCGCGCAAGGCCGGGCTGGAGAAGTTCACCCTGCTGGAGGAGCCGCAGGCGGCCTTCTACGACTACACCGCGCGCCACCGGGCGGACCTGGAGCAGACGCTGTCCCACGTCCGGCTGGTGCTGGTGGTGGACGTGGGCGGCGGCACCACGGACTTCACGCTGGTGCACGCGGGCGTGTCACCCGAAGGCCCCATGCTGCGGCGGCTGGCCGTGGGCGACCACCTGATGCTGGGCGGCGACAACATGGACGCCGCGCTGGCGCGCCGGGTGGAGGAGAAGCTCTTCACGGACGGCCGCCGCCTGTCCGCCACGCAGTGGACGCAGGCCATCCAGGCCGCGCGCACCGCGAAGGAGGCGCTGCTCGGGCTCGCCCCGCCGGAGAAGCACGGCGTGTCGCTGGTGGGTGGCGGCAGCAAGCTGCTGGGCGGCACCCTGTCCACGGACCTGTCGCGTGACGAGGCGCAGGCGCTGGTGCTGGACGGCTTCTTCCCCCTCACCGCGCCCACCGACAGGCCGCGCCGCGCCGCGCGCATGGCGCTCCAGGAGCTGGGCCTGCCCTATGTGCAGGACGCGGCGGTGACGCGGCACCTGGCGGCCTTCCTCGCGCAGCACGCGGCGGCGGGCTTCGCGGCGCTGGGCGAGCCGGCGCCGGCGGAGGGCGCCCTGCCCCGGCCGGACGCCATCCTGCTCAACGGCGGCGTGTTCAACTCGCCCCAGATTTCCGAGCGGCTGGTGGAGGCCCTCTCCGCGTGGTGGCCAGGCGCGCCGCGCATTCCCCTGCTGCGGCACGAGTCCCTGGAGCTCGCGGTGGCCCGAGGCGCCGCGTACTACGGCCTGGTGCGGCGCGGCCACGGCCTGCGCATTGGCGGCGGCGCGGCGCGGGCCTACTACGTGGGCCTGCAGCGCGCGGCGGACAGCGCCGAGCAGCCCGCGCTGTGCCTCATCCCCCGCGGCTTCGAGGAGGGCCAGAAGGTGGACCTGGGCGAGCGCCCCTTCTCGCTCACCCTGGGCCGGCCGGTGCAGTTCCAGCTCTACTCCACCACCAGCGACCGCATCGACAAGCCCGGAGACCTGGTGCCGCTGGTGGAGGACCTCAAGCCCCTGCCGCCCATCCACACGCTGCTCAAGGGCGCCTCCAACAAGGTGGCCGAGGTGCCCGTGCACCTCCAGGCGGCGCTGACGGAGATTGGCACGCTGGAGCTGTACTGCGTCTCCAACATCGCGGACGAGCGGTGGCGCCTGGAGTTCGAGCTGCGCGGCACCGGCGGCGCGCACGAGTTGACGGTCACCGAGTCCATGCCCGCGCGCTTCGTCGAGGCGAAGGACAACATCGAGCGCGTCTACGGCAACAAGCCGCTGCCCATTGGCCCCAAGGACGTGAAGCAGCTCGGGCGCACGCTGGAGAAGGCGCTGGGCCCTCGTGAGACGTGGCGCGTGCCGGTGCTGCGGGAGATGTGGAGCACCCTCTTCGCGGGCGCGAGCAAGCGCCGGCGCTCGGACGACCACGAGCGCGTCTTCTACAGCCTCACCGGCTTCAGCCTGCGGCCGGGCTTCGGCTACCCGCTGGACGGCTGGCGCGCGGAGCAGACCTTCGGCCTCTTCGACGCGCTGGTGCAGCACCACACCGACAAGGCGGTGTGGACGGAGTTCTGGGTGATGTGGCGCCGCATCGCGGGCGGACTGGACGAGTCGCGGCAGCAGAAGCTGTACGCGTACCTCCAGCCCCACCTGGCGCGGAAGGTGCCACCGGACGCGCCGCCGCCGGGGAAGCTCAAGGGCATCCAGCCCGAGGGCCTGGAGGAGATGGTCCGCACCGCGGCCTCGCTGGAGCACCTGCCACCGGGTGACAAGGCGGAGCTGGGCCGGTGGATTGCCGCGCGGCTGAAGGCCGAGGCGAAGTCCGGCGGCCCCTGGGCCTGGTCCCTGGGACGCCTGGGCGCGCGAGTGCCCCTCTACGGCAGCAGCCACAAGGTGGTGGACGTGGACACGGCCGGGGCCTGGCTCACGCTGCTGCTGGAGTTGGACCTGCGGAAGCTTGACGGCGCGTCCTTCGCGGCGGCGCAGCTCGCGCGGCTCACGGGAGACCGCACGCGCGACCTGGACCCGGAGCTGCGCGAGCGCACGGCCCAGGCCCTGCTGGCGGCGAAGGCCTCCGAGACGTGGGTGCGCATGGTGCGCGAAGTGGTGGCGCTGGAAGCCGCGGACGAGGCTCGCGCGCTCGGGGATACGCTCCCCGCCGGGCTGCGGCTCTCGTAGGTTTGGAAGGAATGCTCCCGCGGGAGTTGGACCAGGAAGGTCCAGCCCCCGAGGTCGGGACAGCGGGCGGTGGATCAGCCCTGCACGGCGGCGACAGGCTCGGCGGGCGCTTCACCCGCTTCGGGCCGCGCCGCGGCCGGCACCACCTGGAGCACCGGGGCCGCCTCTTCCACCGGCGCGGCGGCGGCGGCGTCCTTGCCCGCCTTGGGCTTCTTGCTGCCCGCGCCCGAGCGGCAGGTGCGGCACCAAGGCTGATTCCGGATGGCGCCATCCGCCATCTTCCGCAGGCCGAACTGCGCCAGCGGCTTCAGCGTCCTGCACTTGATGCACATCAGCGAGATGAGCACCTCTTGACCATCCGCGTCGTAGACGGCGGACTTGCGACGCTTGCGCGGCTGGCCCTGCCCCGGTTCACGCTGCTTCGCCTTGTCAGGCGCAGGCGGCGCCATCATCGGGGTCACTTTGTAGAGCATGTCGGTTCCTCCAGCTCACGGGAGTCCACCCACGCAGGCCCTGGGCCACCTCGGAGTGGACACTCGCAGGGACTAGAGTAGGACCTCCGCTTCCCGTTGGAAACTGATCCCAGGCCGAAAAATCGGCCCCCGGCGCGGTTTCAGTGTCCTTCCGCTGGGTTGAGTCCTCTCGTTCAACCCCAGCGGATCAGCCGTCGTTCGAATTTTCAGCCGGGACGCGCTCAGCGCGCCGCTGGCAGACACTTTGCTACACCCTTGTAGTGAACCCGCCCCAGCGCCGGGGCGTCCAGCGTGCCGCCTCGGGCCTTCCCGTAGGCGATGAGCGCTTCGCGCAGGTCGAGCCCGTTGACGGGGGCCATCTCGATGCGCTCCGGCGGCACGGTGCGCAGGAGGGGTTCCAGCCCGTCACCGCCCCGCGCCAGGAAGTCCGGGAGGGCCACCCGGTACAGCGTCCGGTCGTCGGACACGAGCGGCTGTCCTCCGGTGAGGGCGACTTTGGAGAACCGCCCGTGCCCCGGGCAGCGCTCCAGCGTCACCTCGAGGCCGGAGACGGCGAAGATGGAGCCCATGTCATTGCCATAGGCCAGCGACAGCAGCCGCGCCAGCTCGGGGCCCGTCAGGGAGATGACAGCCACCGTGTTGTCGAAGGGCAGCGCCTCGAACACCTGACCGAACGTGAGCGGCCCCGCGGGCAGGTTCGCGCGGACGCCGCCCGGGTTCATCAGCCCCACGTCCGCGTTGGCCGACGCACGCAGCACGTCCGCCACCAGGTTGCCCAGCAGGCCCTCCTCCGTGTAGCCGCGGGCCAGGGGCGTGGCCGCCATGAGTCCCAGTTGACGATTCTGCGCCTCCCGCGCCAGCGCCAGCGCCGGCGCCAGCAGCGGCGCCACCTGCGCGTCGGGCACCACCGGCTCGGCCATGAACGACGCGGGCTCCAGGCGCACCTGGGGCGCGTTGCGCAGGCGGCGTCCGTCGCAGGTTCCCTGGGTGGCGTCCACCTTCGCGCAGAGGGGAATGGCGGCCTGGATGCGGGTGCGCTCGGGCAGGACGCGGCGGCTGGCCGGGTCCACGAACAGCTCCACCACGCCCAGGGAGCGCGCCAGCCCCGTCGTCTCGATGATGGGCACCTGGGCGAAGAAGTGGCCCATCGTCTGGTGGGTGTGCCCCGCCACGACGGCGTCGAGCGTGCCTGGAGGCAGGCGCTCCAGCATCGACAGAATCTCCGCGTCGCCCAGGTCGCAGCTCGACGTGTCGCGGGGGTTGCTCAAGTCCGCGCACTTGCCGCCCGCGTGCGCCACCGCCACCACCACCTCCGCGCCGCGCGCGCGCAGGGAGCGGGACGCCTCCAGCGCGGCGGGCGCCAGGGGCAGGAAGCGCAGGGACGTCACGTTGGCGGGGTTGGTGACCTTGGGGGTGTCCTCCGTGGAGAGCCCGATGAGGCCTACCTTCACGCCCTTCACCTCCAGCAGGGACGTGCCGTCATTGCCCGTCCAGGCGGGGGGCGCGCCGGTGGCGGCGTCGCGGAGGTTCGCCGACAACAGGGGGAAGCGCGCCTGGCCGATGCGCGCCTTGAGCGCCCCCAGCGCGTCATCCCCGGGCCGCCGCGCCATGGAGCCCGGCCCCACGGGGCCATAGTCGAACTCGTGGTTGCCAATGGCGGCCGCGTCCACCCCCAGGTGGTTGTACACGTCGATGACGACCGCCCCTTCCGTGAGGTTGGAGGGCAGCGTGCCCTGGAACATGTCGCCCGCGTCCAGCAGCACCACGCCGCCCGGGTTGTCCGCGCGCAGCCGCGCCACATAGGCCGCGAGCGTGGCGGCGCCGCCCTCCTCCACCACCTGGCCGTCCTTCAACGGCGTGCGGTGGGGCTCCACCTGCCCGTGGAAGTCGTTGATGCCCACCAGGGTGATGCGGATGGGTTCGCGGGGCGCGCCGCGAGTCCGGGCGCCAGAGCACGAGAGGGTGGCCCCGCACACCAACGCGAGGGCGATGAGTCGGAAGGAACGCATGAGGGCGCGCACTTCAGCGCGGCGCGCGCCCGCTGGCAACGCGCTTCAGTCGCGGCGGCGGCGCCCCACCCGCACCAGCGCGAGCAACGCGAACGCCGCGGTGGCCGGCACGGAGGCCGAAGCACACGAACAACCGGAGTCAGCCGGAGGCGAAACCCCCGGAGGAGGCAGCGGCCCCGGACCACCGGTGCCACCTCCGTCGCCCGAGCCGCCGTCCGTGCCCCCGTCCGTCCCCCCATCCGAGTCGGACCGCGTGTCGATTCGCAGCGCGGGGTCGAACGCCTCGGCCACCGCTGGCCAGCGCGCATACAGGAAGCGCTGAGGATTGGAGAACGCATCACTGCCCACGAAGAGCCCTTCGGGGTAGGCCGTGCCCAGCGGCGACGCGGAGACGGCGAGGGCCACCGGGTCATTCGCCCGGATGACGCCCCCATCGTCGTCCGCCAGCCGGAACGCGCCCACGAAGGTCCTCGCGCGCCGCTCGTAGACGGCGAACGCATCCGCGCCCGTGTCCGCGACCAGGAGGTACCCCTCCCCGCCGCGCGCGCGGTACAGCGCCACCCGGCCCACGTTGTTGGAGAGCCCGCCCGTGCCCTGGATGGCGAGCTGCTGCCCGGTGACGTCCGCGTCGGCGGACGCCGCGTAGCGCCACAGGCCCTGCCCCTGCTGGGTGACGAACAGGGAGTCCGACGCCTCGTCCACCGCCAGGCCCGCGATGGGCCCCGTCGTGGTGAGCGTGCGGACCAGGGTGGCCGTCACGCTCCCCGTGTCCCCGGCCAGCTCGTACTGCTGGAGCACGCCCGTGGGCGTGCCCGCGAAGACATGGAACCGGCCCGAGTCCTCGTCTTGATGGAGCGCCACGGCGGAGAACTGCGTCCCCGTCACGAAGGCGCCTGCGCCAACGCGCACCACCCGGTCCGCGCGGTCGGGGTCCACCGTGTAGGCCACCAGCCCGTTGAGGTTGATGCTGGCCGCCACCGCCAGGGTCTGCTGCACCCCGGACAGCGGGAAGTCGTCCCGCACGGCCACGGCGGACATCGGCCCATCCGGGAGCTCCGCGTCCAGTTGCTCGCCCCCCACGCCGAAGGTGACGAGGCCCGAGTTGGGGCTGTTGTAGGCGGTGAGGAACAGGCTGCTGCCGGGGGCGCCGGGGCTCACCCAGAGGGCCACGTCCTGGAGCACCCCTCCGGTGATGGACGGGTCGGGCTCGGACTGCGACGTCGGCGGCACGGCGACCTGCGCGGACACCGGAGTGCCCAGCAGCAACGCCGCCAGGGCCAGGGGGGTTGGGTTGCGCATGACCGCCTCGAGGTTGAGCGATTGGAACGCCCTAACTTGGCACGAGGTGTCAGGCTTTCAAGTGGGAAGCCTCCCGGAACGGTTGGCGACGGGTGACGGCGTCGGCTAGAAAGTGCGTCCT
The DNA here is from genome assembly GCF_013372585.1 of Myxococcus sp. AM010. Taxonomy (NCBI): domain Bacteria; kingdom Pseudomonadati; phylum Myxococcota; class Myxococcia; order Myxococcales; family Myxococcaceae; genus Myxococcus; species Myxococcus sp. AM010. The sequence goes on along the minus strand of NZ_JABXEO010000055.1, from coordinate 49,222 downwards.
CCAGCCAACACAGAAGAGACCATGGCGACCAAGCGCGCACTCATCACCGGCATCACGGGGCAGGACGGCAGCTATCTCGCGGAGCTGCTCCTTTCGAAGGGCTACGAGGTGCACGGCATGGTGCGCCGCTCGTCGGAGGAGAAGTTCGAGCGCATCCAGCACCTGCACGGGAAGATTCAGCTCCACCAGGGCGACCTGCTGGACCAGTTCTCGCTCGCGGCGCTGCTGAGCCTGACGAAGCCCGATGAGGTCTACAACCTGGCGGCGCAGTCCTTCGTCCCCACCAGTTGGAACCAGCCGGTGCTCACCGGTGAGTTCACCGCGCTGGGCGTGACGAAGATGCTGGAGGCCATCCGCCACACCCGCCCGGAGGCGCGCTTCTACCAGGCGTCGTCCAGCGAGATGTTCGGCAAGGTGCTGGAGGTTCCGCAGACGGAGGACACGCCCTTCTATCCGCGCAGCCCGTACGGCGTGGCCAAGGCCTACGGCCACCACATCACCGTGAACTACCGCGAGTCGTTCAACCTGTTCGCGGTGAGCGGCATCCTCTTCAACCACGAGTCGCCGCGCCGGGGCCTGGAGTTCGTCACGCGCAAAGTCACGTACAACGTGGCGCGCATCAAGCTGGGCCTCCAGGAGAAGCTGCCCATGGGCAACCTGGACGCCAAGCGCGACTGGGGCTTCGCGGGCGACTATGTGGACGCCATGTGGCGGATGCTCCAGCAGCCGCAGGCCGAGGACTACGTGGTGGCCACCAACGAGACGCACACCGTGCGCGAGCTGGTGGAGATTGCCTTTGGCCGCGTGGGCCTGGACTGGGAGAAGCACGTCTTCATCGACCCGGCCTTCGTGCGCCCCGCGGAGGTGGACCTGCTCATCGGTGACCCGGCCAAGGCGAAGACGAAGCTGGGCTGGGAGCCCAAGGTGCGCTTCAAGGAGCTGGTGGAGATGATGGTGGACGCGGACCTGGAGCGCGTGAAGGCGGGGCAGCGGTAGATGCGCATTCTGGTAACAGGCGCGGATGGCTTCGTCGGCCGGCACTTGTGCGCCCTGCTGCGCGCCGCTGGCGACGAGGTCGTGGAGGCCCATGGGCCGCGCGGTGAGGGCATCAACAGCAACGCCCTGCACTTCGACGTGGCCAACGAGGCCTCGGTGAAGGCGGCGCTGGCCGAGGTGAAGCCCGAGGGCGTCATCCACCTGGCGGGCTTCAGCTCGGTCGCGAAGAGCCACCACAACCCGTCCCGGGTGTTCGCGGTGAACACCATGGGCGTGGTGCACCTGCTCACCGCGGTGCGCGAGAGCGTCCCGAAGGCGCGCGTGGTGCTGGTGGGCTCCGGCGAGGTGTACGGCCCGGTGCCCGAGGGCACGCGCGCCACCGAGGACACCCCGGCGGTGCCCCTGAGCCCCTACGCGGCCTCCAAGTCCGCGGCGGAGCTGGCCGCGGTGCAGTTCCACCGCAGCTACGGGCTGGAGGTCGTCATGGCGCGGCCCTTCAACCACCTGGGCGCGGGGCAGGACCCCACCTTCGTGGTGCCCTCGTTCGCGGCGCAGATTCGCGCCATTGGCCTGGGCACGGTGGACCCGGTGCTGCGCACCGGCAACCTGGAGGCGGTGCGCGACTTCTCCCACGTCCGCGACGTGGTGGAGGCCTACCGGCTGCTGCTCGACAAGGGCGAGCCGGGGCAGGCGTACAACATCGGCAGCGGCGAGGGCCGCACCATCCGCAGCCTGCTGGAGGAGATGCTGTCGCTGGCGGGCGTCGACGCGCGCATCGAGTTGGACCCCGCGCGCCTGCGGCCCTCCGACATCCCCAGCCTCGTCGGCGCCCCCGACAAGCTGAAGGCGCTGGGCTGGGCCCCGAAGCTGACCGTGACGGACGCGCTGCGCGACGTGCTCGGCCCCCGCGTGCCCGGCGCGGCGTGAGTGGAGCGGCAGCGCGCGCGTATCCCCAGGACGCGCGCGCGTCGCGAAATGACGCCATGAGTGCGGGTGCGCAAGGACTCCGCGCGCAAGTGCTCGAAACATGAAGGCGCGGGCGCCTTCCGGACAGTGGCACCGGGGTTGCTGAAGTGCCGTGGGGGGCGCCTGTCGGGGCGTCCTCGCGGCACGCCACCCACCTCCCGGAAAGTGCGCCATGTCCTCGCAGAAGTCGTGGAGCCTCCCGCGCGCCCGCGTGCGAGCGGGCGCCGGCCATGCCCGTCCCGCGCGCCACGTCGCCATCTCGGCGAGCCATGAGCTGTTCCCCTCCGAAGAAGCCGCGCTGGCGTGCATCGTCGAGAAGCGCGTCGTGGCCCACCGGCGGATGCGCGACCAGCAGCACGGCCGGACGCTCCGCGCCCCGGTGCGCATCGCCGCGACGCGAATGGAGCGCACCCTGCAAGGTGGGGTCGACGACCTCAAGTTCCTCTACCCCCTGCTCGACAACATCCCCGCCATCGCCTTCCCCATCCTCCACTTCGCCACCTGCGGCGTGCAGGTCAGCGTCTATGGGCCGCCCGAGGTCGGCCAGGTGGTGGAGGTGCTTCGCGACTACCTCGTGTCCGCGAAGGTGCTCCCGGACGCCCAGCACCTGCTCTACGTGCCGGAGGACCCAAGACACCGCTCCTTCTTCCACTCCATCCGAGGCGCTTCGGAGGCCCTGGGCGCCCAGGCGGCGGACACCCTCGTCTGGTCGGCGGGAGACATCGTGCTCGCCTACGACGTCTTCCCCTGGCTGATGGAGCCGGAGCTCGGGCCCCACGACCTCGTGCTCAACGTCGGCGCGAAGCAGCGCGTCTTCCCGGACGGGCAGCCCGAGCTGTTCCTCGGCAACTATTACGAGACGCTCATCCCTCGCGGCGGTGACGCGCGGGCGCTCGATGTGAAGGACCCGAACCTGCTCGGCTTCACGCGTGCGGGGCTGCGCGGCCTGTCCCGGCTGGATGACCTGCGCGGCGCGAAGGACTCCAGCGCCTACATGGACGTCTTCCTGCGCACCGCCTGGCGAGCCCTCGCGAGCGCCAGGGGGCGCGCCTGCCTGAGCACGCTCCACTACGGCCTCCGGCGCCAACGCGGCTCCTTGCCCCCGGGTGAGGGCCTGCGCCAGGACCACGCCAGTGACTTCGCGTCCGCGTTCTTCGGCGTCCGCGCGTGCCTCAAGGCGGACACCGTCGACCCGTTCGTCCTCAAGGACTGCGACAACCTGGAGGACCTGTTCGGCTTCTACCGGGGACTGCTCCAGGGCATCGTCGATGAGGGCGCGACGCGTGAGGAGGGCTACCACAAGCTCGCCCGCTACCATCCCCACGCGGAGCACCTGCTGGCGCTCTCCCGCCGCCTGGAGCCGCTCTGGCACGAGCTCCCCCTCTGGCGCCACTGGACCGAGCTCATCCGCGACAAGGTCGCCACCTGCAACCGCCGGCTGACGGAGGCCCTGCGCGCCGAAGGCCTGCATGACGGCACGCCGCCCGTGCCGGAGTACTTCGCCGCCGACGGCACCTTCCAGCAGGCACCGGCCCCGGGCGACGACCTTCCCGGCACACGGGCCTTCCTCCGCGACGTCTACCTGCCCCGCTTCCAGCGAGGACGCGCCACCTTCCAGGCGGCGGTCCAGGGAGGCCTGTCATGACGGCCGCGAAGACGCCTCCCCGCGAGCGCCGGTTGCCTCCCTTCCACCAGGCCCGGGTCCTGGTCGCGGGGGATGTGATGCTCGACCGCTCCTGGCATGGGGAGGCCACACGCATGTCTCCCGAGGCCCCCGTCCCCGTGGTGCTGGTGAACCGCGACGAGTCGCGCGCGGGAGGCGCGGCCAACGTGGCCGTGAATGCCGCGGCGCTGGGGGCCGCGGTCAGCCTGCTCGGCGTCACCGGAGAGGACGCGGACGCAGCCGCGCTGGACGTGCAACTCGCGGCGGCGGGCGTGCGCGCCGACCTGGTGCGGGTGCGGAGCGCGAGGACCATCACCAAGCTGCGGGTGCTGGGCGGCCAGCAGCAGCTCCTCCGGATGGACTTCGAGGACGGCCTTCCGGGTAGCTGTGACGAGCCGCTCCTGGAGCGGCTCCAACCCCAGCTCGCGCAGACGCGCGTCGTGGTGCTGTCCGACTACGGCAAGGGAACGCTGAAGGAGCCCTGGCGCTTCATCGAACGGGCCCGGGAGAAGGGCCGCCTCACGCTGGTCGCGCCGAAGGGAACGGACTTCACCCGCTACCGGGGCGCCTCCGTCCTCGTCCCCAACCGGAGTGAGTTCGAGGCCGTGGCGGGCCGCTGCGCGGACGACGCCACGCTGGCCACCCGCGGGCTCGCGATGCTGCGAGCGCTGTCCCTGGACGCCCTGCTCATCACCCGCGGGGCCGAGGGCATGACGTTGCTGCGCGAAGGACACCCGCCCCTGCACGTGCCGGCGTCGGCCACGGAAGTCCGGGACGTCACGGGCGCGGGGGACACCGTCATCGCGGTGCTGGCGGCGGCGCTCGCGGTGGACGTGCCGCTGCCGGAAGCCGTGGCCCTGGCCAGCGCCGCCGCGGGCATCGTCATTGGAAAGCGAGGCACCTGCGCGCTGTCGGTGACGGAGCTCGAACGCGCGCTGTCCGGCCCGGCTGAGCCACCGCGCGGCGTCGTCACCGAGGCACGGCTCGTGGACCTGGTCCGCGAGGCCAAGGCGCGAGGCGAGCGGGTGGCGCTGACGCTCGGGTGCTTCGACATCCTCCACGCCGGTCACGTCACCTACCTGGCGCAGCTCGCGGACCTGGCGGACCGGGTCATCGTCGCCGTCAACGATGACGCCTCGGTGCGCCGGCTCAAGGGCCCCGCCCGGCCGCTCAACCCCGTGGAGCAGCGGATGCAGGTGCTCGCCGGGCTCTCGTCCGTGGACTGGGTGGTGCCCTTCACCGAGGACACGCCGGAGCGGCTGGTCTGCAGGCTCCTGCCAGATTTGCTGGTGAAGGGCGGCGACTACCGCCCCGAGCAGGTCCCCGGCCAGCGCTGTGTCCGCGAAGCGGGCGGAGAGGTGCGCATCCTCGACTTCATGGAGGGGTGCTCCACCAGCGGGCTGGTGGCGCGCATCCACGAGCGCGGCGGCGCGAAGACGGCGGCCCCCGCGTCCCAGGAGCGAGGGTGAGCGATGGCCGGCCCCGCCCCCATCGAACAGGTTCGCGCCGACGTGGCCATCCTGGGGGGTGGCATCTGCGGCCTCTGGACGCTGGCGCACCTGCGCGCCCAGGGGTACGCCGCCATCCTGTGCGAGGGCGGCAAGCTGGGCATGGGCCAGACGCTCCGCGCGCAGGGCATCATCCACGGAGGACTGAAGTACGCCCTCGACGGCGCCCTCGGCGCGGCGAGCCAGGCCCTTACCGCCATGCCCGCCCGATGGCGCGCGTCCCTCCAAGGTGAGCACGCCCCGGACCTGCGAGGCGCCCGCCTGCTGTCGCGGCACCAGTATCTGGTCGCCGGTCAGGGGTGGGGTTCACGGCTGGCGGGGCTCTTCGCCAGCAAGCTGCTCCATGGACGCGTGGCGGCGCTCGACGCGGAGCGAATCCCGGAGCCCCTCGCCGCGGCGCTCGGCCCGTCCGCGCGGCATGCCGTCTACCAGCTCGAGGAGCCGGTGGTGGACGTCCCGTCCGTGCTCGAGGCCCTGGCCCACGCGAACCACGAGGCCCTGCTGGCCATCAACCCCGAAGCCACCCGCCTGCGGTACGCCGCCGGGCACGTCGCGGGCGTGGACGTCCAGAGCCCCAGCGGGCAGCGGCTGGAGGTCCTGTGTGAGCAGGTCGTGCTGTGCGCGGGCGCCGGGAATGAGGCCCTCGGGCGGCTGATGCCCACCGGCGCGGCCCCCATGCAGCGCCGGCCCCTGCGCATGGTGATGCTCCGAGGCGCGCTGCCAGACCTCTACGCGCATTGGCTGGGAGCAGGCGCCACGCCACGCGTCACCGTCACCAGCCACCGCGACAGCGTGGGCCGCACCGTCTGGTATCTGGGCGGAGCGCTGGCCGAAGCGGGCCTGGACCGTGAGCCGCTCGCCCACGCACGCACGGCACGGGACGCGCTGGCCGCGCAGCTTCCAGGTGTGGACCTGTCCGCGTGCGCGCTGGCGGTCCTGGATGTGGAGCGCGCCGAGGGGCGGCAAGCCGCCGGGCTCCGGCCCGACGGGCCCGTGCTCCACCACTCGGATGGTGTCACGCAGCTCTGGCCCACCAAGCTGGCCTTCGCGCCGCTCGTGGCGGAGCAGGTGGCGGCCCGGCTCGCGCAGCGAGGCGTGCGCCCCGGCCACCAGCTCCTCCTCGATACGAGGCGCTGGCCACGTCCGACCGTGGGCTTGTCGCCCTGGGACGAGGTGACGGCATGGCACTGACCCGGGCCTTCGTCCTCCTGGACCGTGACGGCACGCTCATCGAGGAGCGGGACTACCTGCGCGGCCCGGACGGGTTGCGGCTGCTCCCCAACACCCTGGCCGCGCTGCGCCGGTTCCGTGCGTTGGGGCTGGGCCTGGTGCTCGTCACCAATCAATCCGGACTGGCCCGGGGCTACTTCGACCAGCAGGCCCTCGATGCGATTCATGAGCGGCTCCGGGCCTGGCTGGCACGAGACGGCCTGCACCTGGACGGCATCTACGTCTGCCCCCACCTGCCCGACGCGGGCTGCGCGTGCCGCAAGCCCAGGCCCGGGCTGGGGCTGCGGGCAGCGACGGAGCTGGGCATCGACCTGTCGCGCAGCTTCGTCATCGGGGACAAGCGCAGCGACATCGCCTGGGGCCTGCACCTGGGAGCCATGACCTTCCTGGTCCGCACGGGCCATGGCGCGGCGGAAGAGGGCGCTCCCGGCGCCCGAGCCCACCACGTCGTCGACGATTTGCTTCACGCCTCGGAGTTCGTCCAACGGCACATTCACCAGCGGGGGAGGATGTAGATGGAGACAGCGCTGAAGGCAGTAGAGGACCGTAGCGAGCCGGGCACCCGCCTCGTCCGGCAGCACGTCCAGGGCAGCATCGACACGAAGCAGCGGCTGCTGGAGCATTGCGAGCAGGACATCCAGGCGGCGGCGAACCTCCTGGCGCAGGCGCTGCAATCAGGCGGCAAGGTGCTGCTCTGTGGAAACGGCGGTAGCGCCGCGGACTGCCAGCACCTGGCGGCGGAGTTCGTCAGCGCGCTGAGCCACGACCTCGTGCGGCCGGGGCTGGCCGCCATCGCGCTGACGACGGACACCTCGCTCATCACCGCCCACGCGAACGACTTCGGCTTCAGCCACATCTTCGAACGTCAGGTCCAGGCGCTGGGGCGCCCCGGGGACGTGCTGCTCGGCATCAGCACCAGCGGCGAGTCCGAGAACGTGGTCCGGGCCTTCCGCTGCGCGCGGCTGCTGGGCATCCGCACCCTGGCGCTCACCGGAAGCGGCGGAGGCAAGCTCCTGGGGCTGAGTGACGTCTGCATCCGGGTGCCCAGCGGCAACGTGCAGCACATCCAGGAGTGTCACATCACCCTGGCCCACGTCCTGTGCATGCTGGTGGAGCGGGAATGGGCGGTCCTCGCCGAGGCCGGGACGGACTGGAGCGCTCGCCATGAGAAGTGACGCGGCGGGCCCCCACGTGGAGACGCGCACGTTGTGGCAGTTCCTGGCCGGAGACCTGCGGCCCCTCTGGACCCGGCTGCTCGAGGGCGCGGTGGGGGCGCACACCGCGCGCGCGGATGACCGGCTCGTCTACGGCGTCGTCGACGAATTGCGCGAGCGCACGTCCGCGTTCCTGGCCAGGCGATACCCCGGCCTGCCCATCAACGAAGAGGGGGTGTCCCCATGGCCGCCCCAGGGTGACTGCTGCGTGGTCGACCTGGTGGACGGCACCAACAGCCTCCTCCTGGGCGCGCCCCTCTTCGGGCTGCAGTTCGCCAGCGTGGTGGGAGGCCGTGTCGAGGAGGCCGTCATCTTCCTGCCCACCGAAGAGCGGCTGGGCGGCGGGGGCCTCCATGTCAGCAGGCGCGGCCAGGGCGCCATCGTCATCCTCCGGGGAGAGACGGCCATCCCACTGCGCGTCTCCTCCGTGGAGCAACTGGCGCGGGCCTCCATCGCCGTCGACGGGACGACGCCCACGGTGGGGCGGCTCTACCACCCGCCCCTGGTCGCCGGGGTGACGCGCATCCGGAACTTCGGCGCCTTCTGCTGGGCGGGGACGCGGCTGGCGCGCGGCCATCACCTGCCCGTCAGCATCGACGCCGTCCTGGCCATCGACAACAAGCCCTGGGACCACCTGCCCGCCGTTGGCCTCATCGAGGAGGCCGGTGGACAGGTGACGTGCTTCGACGGCGCGCCCTGGTCACTCACGCGCTGCACCGAGCTGCTCTTCTCCAACGGGCACCTGCACGCCGCCCTCCTGACGCACCTGGCGGACGCGGGCCTGGCACGGAGGGAGACGTGATGGCGGCCACGGTCACCGTGCTGTGTGGTTGGCCCCTCTCCGGCAAGAGCGAGACGGCCGCGCTGCTGGGCCCGCCCCTGGGAGCGCATGTCATCGACATCGACGTGCTCGCCCGAGCGGGCATCGGTCCGCCGGAGCCCGACTGGGAGGCCACGGAGGCGGGACGGCAGCGGAACCTGAACCGGATGACCATGGCCTATGAGCTGTTCCACCAGGCCGTGCGCATCCACCTGGAGGTCGCACGGCCCCCGCGCTCGCTCGTGGCGGTCACCACCTACTCGCGGCCTTCAAGCTGGGAGTACCTCCTGCGCGTGCTCGGGCCCCATGCGCAGGCGCGGCTCAAGGTGCTCTGGCTCCGCCCCGCGGACGACGCCCCCGAGGCCGTACAAGGACTGCTGAGTCAACGCGCCCGCGCCGGGTACTGCGGCGGCTGCACGACACTGGAAGAGTACCTCGACGTGAAGGCGCGCTTCGTGCCTCCGCCCGTTCCCCATCAGGTCATCGAGACGTGGTTCCGCCATTCCCCCGAGGCCTGCGCCAGGCGCGCCCTCGAGTACGTCCTGGACGCCTAGGAGTCGCCATGCTCTTCCACCGACGCTTCGAGCACCGCTATCCGCGCATCGTCCGCGGGCGCGGCGCGAGGTTGTACGACGACGCGGGCAACGCCTGGTTGGACGCCGTGGGCGGCGCGGGCGTCGCCATATTGGGACATGGCCTGGAGGAGCTGGCGCGGCAGGCCGCCGAGTCGATGCGGCACGTCAGCTACCTGCACGGCATGCAGTTCACCACGCCCGAGCTGGAGACCTACGGCGAGCGGCTGGTGGCCCTGGCCCCGGCCAACATCTCCCACGTCCTGCTCATGGGGAGCGGCTCCGACGCGGTGGAGACGGCCATCAAGCTCGCGTACCAGTTCCACCTGGGCAAGACGGGGCGCCCGCGCAAGCACAAGGTGATTGCCACCGAGCCGGGCTACCACGGCGCCACCGGTCTGGCCCTGGCCGTGACGGGCAAGCCTCGCGACCGGCTGCTGTTCGACGGGCTGCTGCGCGAGCAATGCTTCATCCCCGCGCCGGACGCCTACCGCCGGCCAGAGTCCGGCGAGGCCTGCGCCGAAGCGCTGGAACGGAAGATTCTGGAAGAGGGTCCCGAGAGCTGTCTGGCCTTCATCGTCGAGCCGGTGATTGGCGCCTCCATGGGCGTCAGCGTCCCGCCACCAGGCTACCTCCAGCGCGTCCGGGACATCTGCGACCGTCACGACGTCACCCTCATCTTCGACGAGGTGATGTGCGGCTTCGGCCGCTGCGGCACGTGGTTCGCGTCCGAGCACTCAGGCGTCCAGGCGGACATCATCGTCCAGGGAAAGGGGATGGCCGCGGGGCTGCTTCCGCTGTCCGCCGTCTATGCCAGCCGCGACATCGTGGACGGCCTCCATCGGGATGGCGCCAACTTCGCCCACGGGTTCACTTTCACGAATCACCCCTTCTCCGCGGCGGTGGGCCTGCGGGTGCTCGACGTCATCGAGCGTCAGGGCTTGCTGGACAACGTCCAACGCCAGGGGGACGCCCTGCGCGCGAAGCTGCGGGAGCTGACCGCCTTCTCCTGGGTGGACGACGTGCGCGGACTGGGCCTCTTCTGCGGCCTCGAGCTCGTCGCCGACAAGCGCACCCGCCGCGCCTTTCCCAGGACGGCGCGGCTGGCGGAGCAGGTGCTGCAACGGGCCATGCGGCGGGGAGGCAACTTCTACTTCTCCATTGGCTACCTGCCGGACGGCAGCGGCGACTCCATCCTGGTGATGCCGCCCTACACCGTCACCCCCGAGGAGCTGGAGGCCATGGTGGCCGTGCTGCGCGACACGTTCGCGGAGCTGGACGCCGACGCCCAGTCCCTGGCTCGGCAGGCCGCGTAGCCCCGGGAGCGAGCCACCATGGACATCCGGACCGACTGCCAGCACTTCAACGGCTACAAGCCCTGCGGCCCGCACAAGGCGCGGGGAACGCACTGCGACGGCTGCGCCGACTACCAACCCGCCACCGGCAACGTGCTCATCATCAAGCTCCAGGCCGCGGGCGAGGTGGTGCGCAACACGCCGCTGCTCCACGCCATCCGCCAGCGGCACCCGGGGGCGCGCATCTTCTGGCTGACGCACTACCCGGAGCTGGTGCCCCGGCGAGAGGTCTTCAAGGTGCTGCGCTACGACCTCGCGGGCGTGACGACGGTGCTCGACCTGCGCTTCGACCTCGTGCTGTCCCTGGACAAGGACGTGGAGGCGTGCGCGCTGGCGAACCGCGTGGACGGCCGGGTGAAGAAGGGCTTCACGCAGAAGGACGGCGTCATCCTGCCCTTCGACGGGGACAGCCAGCGCAAGTGGCGCACGGGCGTCTTCGACGACTTGATGAAGGCGAACACCCGGCACTACGTCCAGGAGCTGTTCGACATCTGCGGCTTCGCCTTCCAGGGCGAGGAGTACATCCTGCCCGACTACACCCCGCCCCAGGTGGAGCTCGAGCCGGGCAAGCAGGTGGTGATGCTCAACACAGGCGCTGGGAGCCAATGGAAGCCGCGGCTCTACTCGCCCGCGAACTGGGCGACGCTTGCCAGGCGCTTGAAGGAGACGGGCCGCGAGGTCGTGCTCGTGGGCGGGCCCGACGAGCACGAGCGCAACCTGGAGATTTCGGCGCGGGCCGGCGTCCGCTACTTCGGCGTCCAGCCCTTCGACGGCTTCATCGGCTTGCTGAGCCTGGCCGACGTGGTGGTGACGTCGGTGACGTTCGCGTTCCACGCGGCCGTGGGGCTGCGCAAGCGCATCGTCCTGCTGAACAACACGTTCAACCGGCACGAGTTCTACATGTATGGCCGGGGCACGGTGCTCGAACCGGAGGTGCCCTGCCTCATGTGCTACAAGCAGGACTTCGATGCGGGCTGCGTCCAGCGCGACTGCATGGACCTGCTGTCCCCCGAGCAGATTCTCCGCGCCGTCGGAGCGGTTTGAACGTGGCGCCCGACGCCCCCCAGGATGAGGTGGACGTCGCCATCGTCGGTGGTGGCGTGGGCGGGTGCTACCTCGGCTACCGGCTCCTCGCAGGTGTCACGCCCCACGGGCACTCCCCCCTCGCGGCGCTGCGCCAGGGCCGGGAGCAGCTCCGGGTGGGGCTGTACGAAAGCACGGGGCGCCTTGGAGGCCGGTTGTGGTCGGTCCGGCTGCCCGGCCTGCCGGACGTCGCCGCGGACCTCGGAGGCATGCGCTTCCACGACCAACTGCACCTCGTGGCCGACCTCATCCAGCACCTGGGGCTGGCGGACCAGGTGACGGACTTCTCGTTCGGCCAGCCGGAGAACTTCGCGTACCTGCGGGGCAGGCGCTTCCGGCAACGGGAGCTGGAGACGACGGCGCTCGCGCGAAGCGCCACCCCCCTCCCCTACCGGCTGCGCTCGGCCGAGCGGCTACTGGGGCCGTCGGGCCTGGAGCAACACGTCACCGACACCGCGCTGCCCGGCTTCAGCGGCCTGCGCGCGCGCTACCACGCCGCCTTCGAGCGTCAGGCCTGGGAGGACGTCACCGCCTCGGAGCGGGAGTACACCCAATGCAAGGCCGCCGCCCGAATCGACGGAGCACCGCTGCACGCGCTGTCGTGGCGGACCTTGCTCGGCCAGGTGCTCGGACAGGAGGCCATCCAACTGGTGAAGGATGCGGGTGGCTACGACAACCTCGCCGCGAACGGGAACGTCGCGGACTGGCTGGACGTGCTCTTCCACGCCCCCATCGACGGCCGCTACCGGCGCCTCCTCGGCGGCTTCGACGCCCTGCCCCTGGCGCTGCACGCGCGCTACCGGGCGGCGGGAGGCACCACGTGGCCGCACCACCACTTGCGCCGGCTCGACAGGCACCCGGGCGCCGGTGACATGCCCGCATACACGCTGCACTTCGCGGCGCCGGAGGGGGGCAGGGCGCGCCGGGTGAGGGCGCGCTGCGTGCTGCTCGCGCTACCGCAGCACGCCCTGGAGTCGCTCGACCCGGACACCTTCCTCTTCGAGGACGCGGCGCTGAATCGCAACCTCCGCGGCGTGCGCGCCGTCCCGGCCGTGAAGCTGTTCCTCGCGTACCCGTCTCCCTGGTGGGAGCAGACGGGCGTCTCCCGAGGGCGCAGCACCACCGACCTGCCACTGCGTCAGCTCTGGTACTGGGCCGGCGGCGACACGCAGCGCCCTCCCGCCGTGCTCCTGGCGTCGTACACCAGCGGCACCGACGCGGCGTACTGGAGCGGCCTCCGCGCGGGCGAGCTGTATCCGGACGCGAAGGGGCCACGGGAGGCGCCGAGCCTGCCCGCCGATGCTCCCGCCAGCCGCCGGATGGTCGAGCGTGCCCACGCGATGTTGCTGGAGCTCCACGGTGTCCAGGACGCTCCCTGGCCCGTCGCCGCGCGTTGCCAGGACTGGTCCGACGCGCCCCACGGAGGCGGTTGGCACGTCTGGCGGGAGCACCACGTCTCCGGTGACATCATCCCCGCGATGCGCAAGCCGCTCGCCGATGAGCAGGTCTTCATCGTCAGCGACTGCTGGTCCCATGACCCGGGCTCGGTGCACGGCACGCTGGCCACCGCGGAGTGCACCCTGCAGGACCACCTGGGCCTCGGCTGGCCCGGCTGGCTCCGGCACGAAGGCACCCGCCTGGGTCCGCGCGGGACAGCGAAGCGAATCCCCTCACGAGGAGGCGTTTGAACCATGGCGCTGAGCGTGCCCGAGGGCTACCGCCCTCTCCAGAAACAGAGCCTGCCCGACTACCTCTCCAGCCACCCCCACCTCGCGAAGCAACTGGGAGGCGGCGCGACGGACTGGCACACGCAGGAGGTGAGCGACGGAAACGTGAACCAGGTGTTCCTGGTCCACGGCCCCGCCGGCAGCGTCTGCGTCAAGCAGTCCCTGCCCTACGTCCGGCTGGTGGGTGAGTCCTGGCCCCTGACGTTGGAGCGCATCCACTTCGAACATCAGGCGCTGCTCGAACACGGCCGCCATGTCCCTGGGCGCGTCCCCCAGGTCCTCCACCATGACGCCAGGCAATATGTCCTGGTCCTCGAATGCCTGACGCCGCACATCATCCTCCGCAAGGGGATGACCGCCGGCGTCTGCTACCCACGCCTCGCCGGACACCTGGCGGACTACCTGGCCCGCTCGCTGTTCTTCTCCTCCGACCTGGCCCTCACCGCGGCGGAGAAGCGGCGCCGGGTGGCCACCTTCAGTGCCAACAGCGCGATGTGCCAGATCATGGAGGACATGGTCTTCACGGAGCCCTACCAGCTTCACCCGCGCAACCGGTGGACCTCGCCCCAGCTGGATGGCCTCGCGGCCGAGGTCCGTGAGGACGTGGACCTGAAGCTGGCGGCGTCCCGCCTCAAGCACCAGTACCTGACGCGGGCAGAGGCGCTCATCCACGGTGACCTCCACACCGGCTCCATCATGGTGACGCAGGAGGACACGCGGGTCATCGACCAGGAGTTCGCCTTCTACGGCCCCATGGGGTTCGACGTGGGCGCCCTGATGGCCAACCTGCTCATCAACTACTTCAGCCAGGAGGGACACACCACCGATGCGGCGCCGCGCGCCCCCTATCAGGCCTGGGTCCTGGAGACGCTGGAGGACATGTGGTCAGGCTTCCACGACGGGTTCCTGGCGCTCTGGGAGGCGCACGGCCGCGGCGACGCCTATCCCTCCGCGCTGTTCACCTCACCGGCCGACCGGCGCGCGCTCACCGAGGAGCGCCGGCGCTGGCTTCAGGGGCTGCTGAGTGAAAGCCTGGCGTTCGCGGGCGCGAAGATGCTCCGCCGCATCTTCGGGCTCGCGCACAACCTGGACCTGGAGAGCATCGCCGCCCCTGACCGCCGCGCCGGCTGTGAGCGCGCTTGCGTCGAGCTGGGACGGGCCCTCCTCCTCACCCCCGGGCGCTACCGCGCCATCACCGACGTCACCACGGTGGCGAGGGACCTCGCGGAGCACCTCCGACCCAAACGTCGCGGGTAGGCGCGGCGCCCGTCACGTCCCCGTCTTGGCGATGGGGGCCAGGGCGCCCGACAGCTCGTTGAACTTCTCCCCCAGCGGCCGGATGACGTGCTTCTCGATGGCGTAGTAGCTGGAGAGCTGCTCCAACGGGACGCGCCGCATGTGCCAACGGCCATTCAGGTCACACCCGATGGCGTTCTTCTGGAAGCCGCCGCTCAGCCATCCGTCACTCTCGCCCTGGCTGGTGCGCTCGATGCGGAAGTACTTCCATATCTTGTCCGCGGTACAGACGACCGGCTCGTCCGGGTCCTCGGGACGGGGCTCGGCGACGCCGAACCAGCACTCCGGCCCCGCGGCGTCACTCACGTAGGCGTCATTGAAGCCCAGCCATATCCAGATGAAGGCCAGCAGCTTCACGTCCCGTGCCCGGCTGTCATCCACCGCGGTGCCCGCGGGGACGTGGAGCGGGTCCACATAGAAGCGGCCAAGCCAGGACGGCAGCCAGAGATAGAACGGGTACGAGCTGTCATCCGACAGCAGGTAGCCGCTCGCGTTGGAGAACAGCTTGTTGCCCGCGAGGCACTTCAAGCTGACGCCATACTCGCGGATGGCGAACCGGACGCCGACAATCTCGAAGAACGAACGGATGTCTTTATGGTGCTCGGAGAAATTCGAGTAGCTGCCAGCAATCTGAGTCAACACGTCTTTTCTGAAGGCCATGACCAGCTGGCATTGCAGTCCGCATACCAAGCCACGCTTCACAATCCGTACGAGCATGCGGGCTTGGACATACCGCCCTTCCCACCCCTGCCCGCGTCATCCTGCGACGCGCCTGCGTGCGAGCCGCAAGCGCGCTCCCCGCGGCCCCGGAGCGCTTGCCCTGTCTCTCTCATAGGCAGGGAGGTAGACCTGTCTGAGAAAGGCTCCGGTGGCCCGCAGGTCATCCGAAGGCAAGGGATGACACCGGAAGGTTCCCGTCGCATCGAAGTACTCAGGCACGAGCGGCGTCGCATCCGCCAACCCCAGCCCCCGAAACTCCGCGACCAGGCGCTGGTTCAGCGAGGCACACTTGTCGCGGATGAGCTCCGGCCACTGCCTCCAGAGCGGGAGCTCGGCCTGAAGCGGACGGAGCCGGAGGGAGAGCCGGTAGAGCAGCTCCGCGTGCGGGTGGTAGTGCGCCAGCTCGCGGTACCCCGCCTCCTTCGTCGGCCTGGAGTCCACGATGGGCTGGAGGAAGGCGCGGTAGTACCCGAAGACGTCCTCCAGGCTGTCCCCATCCCTGACGGAGAAGGGGTCGGTGTTCTCCGCCTTCACGACGGTGGGCACGCCAAAGAAGGCGCTCGCAAGCGCCGTGACATGGCGCTGTGACACGCCCTCCGCGTCGTCCAGCCTGTCCTTCACCCGCTTCAGGCCATAGCGGAGGAAGGCCAGCGTCGCCCGCAGAGGCGCGTGACACCCCACTCTGCCCACACCGCGGAGCAGCACCTTCATATAGGTCTCTCCGGGTGGTGGCTTGCGCAAGCCGTCCACCTTCGCCAGCCCCTGGAGCCCCGCGCCGGTGAAGAGCAGCAGGTTGGGCTCCTTCACGTCGACGAGGGTTTCCTTCCCGTCGTCCAGCCGCATGCGGTCCAGATAGTTGCGCGCGAAGAGCTCCGCGCGGCTCGGAGGGAAGACGACCTGGCGCGCGTTCAGGTTGAGGATGAGCGCATGACTGGCGAGATGCCGGTCCCTCAGCCAGGGATAGGCGTTGTACGCCAGCACCAGGTCTCCGGCGGACCAGAGCAGGGGCGCCTCGGCGCTGGCGGAAAGGCCCTCGGTGGACCGCTGGAGTGAGCGGAAGAGGGAGATATCGCCCAGGTCCTCCTGGACCGCCACGACGCGGCTCCGTTCGTCGATGTGGCCTTCCTCCAGGAGGAAGTCGCGGACCACCTCCACCACGTGACAGACCTCACGAGGCCCATGGACGCTGACCTGGCCCCCCGTCAGCGCATGGGCCAGCAGCGGAAAGACGATGAGCGGGAGGTTGTCGAGCACCGGGTAGAGGAACTTGGTGTCATCCAGCCCGCCTTCCATTGAACGCAGCAGGGGCGTGGTCTCCAACACCCGCCATCTTCGATAGCGCGGGGGCAGCCGCGCCTGACGCTCCCGCGCCAACCGGTCCCCCACGCGCCGGGTGACGGCTGCCGCCAGCGCGGCCTCTCCCGATGCATACACCTCATGACTCGCCCCAATGGCGACGTGCCGCACCCGCATGCGCTCCCCCTGTCCTGGGAGATTTCCTTTCACGAACCGTGCGCGCGCACTCTGTCTTTCGTTGCACGGGAAACCCCATACATGAGGCGTTCCCGGAGAACGCGATTGCGTCCCCCACGGACGCGCCCGCCATCCACTTCAAGACTTCGCAGGCCCATGCTCCCAAGACAAACAGCAACACACTCACGGTATGAGTCTTGCTCATGTCGGCGCCCCGGACCCCGAGGCACATCCCCGGGCTCCGCATGCAACCACCCTTCACGAGGTCAATATGAATCAGCGCGCAATCTCCGTCCTGTTGTCTGGTTTTGGTTTGGCGCTTTCTCTTGCCGGATGCGGCACGCCCGCGCAGGACACGCCCGCGGACACGACCCAGGAGGCGCAGGCGTCGCTCGCCGGGCAGGTCTACAACGTCCTAGGCGACACGGCGTGCCCCTCGGGCTACACGCTGGCCTCTCCCGAAGAGGCGCGGGAGAACCAATCCACCCTGTGCGCCATGCTCGGCACGTGGGACATCGTGCGACTTGCCAACGGCGGTTCCATGGATGGCGCGGGCTACGGCTGCGGCATTCGGACGGTGGATTCGCGCGGCATGGGCGAAAGCCTCTGCAAGCAGGTGCAACAGTTCAGCGAGGTCACCGGCGACGGCGTCTGTCCGGCGGGGCTCACGGTGGTCAGCCCGATGGTCGCCCGTGCCAGCCAGAGCGACATCTGCTCGCAGCTGGGCACCTGGGACATCGTCCGGCTCGCTGGCGGCGGCTCCATGGACGGCCCGGGCTACGGCTGCGGCATCCGTGACGTCGACACCCGCTCGATGGGGGAGACTCTCTGCGCGCAGTTGACGTTCGTCGAGGTCGTGGGAGACCAGCCCTGCGCCCCGGGGACGGCCCTGCTGGCGCCGACCGAGGCCGAGGCCCGTCAGAGCGAGGTCTGCGCGCTGCTGGGGACGTGGGACGTCGCGCGTCTGGCGGGTGGCGGCGCCATGGACGGCCCGGGCTACGGCTGCGGCATCCGCTACTGGGATACGCGCACCCTCGGCAACGCCCTCTGTCAGGCACTCTAATCACCGGCTGACACGGCGGTGCCGGTTCATGACCGTGGTGTCCCGGCATCGCCTCCAGCGCCCGCCATGCGCTTTCTTCATTGCTCGGATGTCCACGTCACCGCCGACTACCGGGCGCTGCCCCTGCGCCGGCTGGGCTGGCGGCGCTGGCTGGCGCTGCCAGAGCTGCTGGCAGCGGGGCGGGCGCGCGCCTACGACGAAGCGCCTCGCACGCTCTCCGCCATCGCGCGCGCCATGCCGGCACACGGCGCGCACCATCTCATCCTCTCGGAAGACCTGACGGCCTGCGCGCTCGACCTCGAGTTCCAGGGGGCACGGGACGCGCTGGGTGCGCTGGCGGAGGACCGCGGCCGCTGCACCGTCATCCCCGGCAACCACGACGTGTACACACCGGGCAGCGCTCGCGGCAGGCGCTTCGAGCGCTACTTCGGGCACCTGCTGGAGAGCGACCTGCCCGAGCACCAACGGGAAGGTGCCTTTCCCTTCGTCCGGCTCGTGGGCGAGGACGCCGCCGTCGTTGGCCTCTGCTCGGCCCGGGTGCCACCGCTGCCGGGCCTCTCTCGCGGGGTCATCGGCCCCGAGCAGTTGGACGGACTGGCGGCGATTGTCAGCGACGTCCGGCTCGCGAGCCGGGCCCTCCTCGTCGTCGTACACCACGCGCCCTTGAAGCCCCAAGGCACGGCGGCCCTGGGGCCCTGGGGATTGAGTGACGGCCCCGACCTCTGCAAGCTGCTCCGCGGGCCCCGTCACGCCATCTTGCATGGCCACATCCACCACCGCTTCCACCACCCGGCCACCGCCGAGCACCCCCACGTGTTCGGCGCCGGCTCCTCCACGCAGGCGGGCCGTGAAGGCTACTGGCTCATCGACGTTGAGCGCGGACAGGTGACGGGAGGGACGATTCAGGTCCCCCCATGCCCCTGAAGGGCCGCCCAGGCCTGAAGCCGCCGCTCCAGCGCCGTGAAGGTCCACAGGTCGGCGGGGTTGTCGGGCCGCACCAGGGCCAGGTCCCGCTGAAGTGCCCCGCGCGCCTCGATCACGCCCCACTCCGACAACACCCGCAGCGCCATCAGCGAGGACTTGCGCGCCACCAGCGCGAGCAGCACCGCCACGACGCGGGGGCTTCGTTCGTCGGCCAGCCGCTGCACCGCCTCATGACGTGCCTCGGGCGTGGCGTCCGGTGCCTCCAGCGCCTCGGCCAGCGCGGTGAAGCGCGCATCGTCCAGCAGCGGGCGCGGGCCGGGCCGCGGCTCCCAGTGCTCCACGGTGACGTTCGTCCGGCCCACGCAGACGCACTCCCGGCGCACGCCGTCATCACCGAAGAGGTCCATGATGCGATCTCTCGATGGCTTTCCACCCACGAGCAGTTTCCCCGCTCGCTCGGAAAGCGTGGGTGACACGCCGAGCACATGGACGCGCAGCACCGTGGCCTCGGCCGCGACACACTGTTCGGTGGAGACGCGAGGCCACTTGAGGAAGACCTCCGCCATCCCCCGTTCATGGACGTACCAGCGGTACTCCAGCCACACGGCGCTGGGGCGGAGGGCGAAGCGGCCGTCTTCCTGCTCGCGGAGCCGGGGGGCGCCTTCCGCGAGCCCGGTGAAGCAGTGTTCCAGCAGCGCCAGGGCGTCGGAGAGCGTCATGAAGGTAGGGCAGTGTAGCGACGTTTGTCAGGTCGCCGGGCCACCATCGTTAGTGTACAATCAACACCATTCCTGAGGTCGCCCATGAGTGAAGCAGGACAGCAGCGGTTCACCTTCTTCTGGCAGGCGCACTCCCCCTTCTCGCAGTGGCACCGCTCCGACTTCGTCGTGGACGGCGCGCGCTACGTGTGCGCTGAGCAGTACATGATGGCGGGCAAGGCGCGGCTCTTCGGTGACAACGAGGCGCTGGCGAGCATCCTGTCATCGAGGTCGCCCAAGACGCACAAGGCCCTGGGCCGCAAGGTCCGAGACTTCGACAACGTGCGCTGGGAGAAGGCGCGTGAGCGCATCGTCTACGAGGGCAACCGCGCGAAGTTCACCCAGAGCCCGGCGCTGCTGAAAGCGCTCCTGGTCACCGCGGGCACGGAGTTGGTGGAAGCCAGCCCCATGGATCGCATCTGGGGTGTGGGGTTGAGTGCGGAGGACCCGCGCATCCATCACCCCGCGAAGTGGCGAGGACTGAATCTGCTGGGCAAGGTCCTCACGAAGCTGCGTGAGGACCTGCTGGCGGAGGGCGTCACCGAGGCGTCCCCCGCTGAAGCGTAGGGCTCAGAAGTCGTAGCGCAGGGGAGCCTGGTCCGGCAGGACCAGGTTCACCGTGCCCGAGGTCTTCCCGAACTGCGCCCCGAAGCGCTGCGACACCGAGGACACGTCGAAGCGAGGCGTGGCCCGCAGGAGCGCCTTGCACATGTCATTGTTCCCGTCATGTACCAGCACCAGGTTCGCCACCGGCGTCCCGTCCGCGCCCGGCTGAAGCGTTCCGTCCCAGGCCAGCGTGTACGTGTGCTCGGCGCAGCCTCCGCCATGCATCACGGCCAGCGACAGGATGCCGCCGTCCACCTGGGCGCTTCGGATGTTGATGGGGTCCTTCGGCTCGGGCTTGGGCATCACCACCAACGGCTGGACGGCGGCCTTCGCCTCGCCGTCCCCGGCAGGCGACGTCGGAGTGGCCTGCGTGTCCTCAGGGGCCGGCGTTGGCACCCCGGCGCTGGCCCCGGCTTCGGCCTCGGTGGACGGCGGTTCCACCGGAGCGGTGCCCATCTCCTGCCGGCTCGCGCAGCCCGCGAGCAGTCCGCACAACATCACCCCACTCCAGACGAGCGTTCGCATACGTCTCCTTATCGCCGCAGCGCGGCCTCATACGCCGCCAAGGTGCCCTCGGCGGTCCGCTTCCAGGTGAACTTCGCGGCCTGCGCCCTTCCTCGCTCCGCGAGCGCCCGCCGTTCCTCCGGCGAGTGGAGCAGCCGGTCCAACGCCCTCGCGAGCCCGTTCGCGTCGTCGGGCCCCACGCTCAGCGCGGCGTCGCCACAGACCTCCGGCAGCGAGCCCGCGGTGGAGACGATGGTGGGCGTCCCCAGCCGCATCGCCTCCAGCGGAGGCAGTCCGAATCCCTCGTAGCGAGAGGGGAACACGAACACGGCCGCGCGGCGCATCAGCTCGTAGAACACGGCGTCGGACTGATAGCCGAGCGAGCGCACCTCGAACCCCTCCGAGCGCATCCGGGAGATGCGCGACTCCACGCGACCCGCGCCGAACCAGCTCTGCCCCGCCAGCACCAGCGAGACGGGCCGCCCCCGCGGTCGCAGCCGCTCCAACGCGTCCAGCACCAGGTCCACGTTCTTCCGCACGTCGAGCGAGCCCGCGTAGAGCACGTACTCCTTCGGCAAGGAGAGCGCGCGTAGGAAGTCCTTGCTGGTGTCGTCCAGGGCTGGCGCATGGACGTGGTCCACGCCATTGGGCACCACCACCGTGCGCGACTCCGCTTCCGGGTAGCGGGCCAGCAGGTCCTGCCGCGTGCGCTCGCTCACGCACACCACCTGGTCCGCCACCATCAGGCTGCGCGACAGCCACAGGCGGAACTGCCAGCGGAACGCGGACGACACCGTCTCCGGCATCAGCAGCGGAATCAAGTCGTGCACCGTCAGCACGTACTTCATGCCGGGCGCGCGGATGAGGGGCAGGTTGAAGTTGCCGTGTGCGTGGTACAGCGGCGCGTCCGAGCCCTGGAGCACGCGCGGCAAGCTTCCCAGCGTCCAGGCGGTGCGCCCGGCCTTCGCGCGAGGCGCCTCGCCAGAGGACTGCGCCCCCATGCGGATGAGCTGGACGCCGAGCGCCTCCAGGGCGGAGGCCAGGCAACGGGTGTACAGGCCGATGCCGGTGGTCGGCTCGTCCCAGAGTGTCGCGTCGAAGGCGATGGGGCTCATGGACACGGTGCGCCTCATACCACGAGCGTGTGATAGGCAGGACCCGCATGGCGATCCACCAGTTGATACCGAGCTTTGTCCCCGGCGACGCCACCGGGCAGGCCGCGCTGCACCTGCAGCTCCTGCTGCGCCGCACGGGGCACGCGGGCGCGCTGTACGCGGACGAGGTGGGCCCGGGGCTCGAAGGGCTGGCCAGCCCCGCGTCCGCGCTGCGTCCCGCGCCCGGTGACCTGGTCCTCTACCACCATGGCATCGCCTCTCCGCTCAGCAGCCGGTTGATGCACCTGCCCTGCCGTCGCGGCGTCGTCTTCCACAACATCAGCCCCGCACGCTTCTACGAAGGGCTGCCGCTGGCGGACGCGCTGGTGGCGGGGCGGGCCCAGCTCGCCGCGATGGCCCCCTTCGCGGAGGTGGCCATCGGCGTGTCGGACTTCAACGCCGCCGAGCTGCGCGCCGCGGGCTACCGCAACGTCCACACGGTGCCCCTCTTCATCGAACCGGAGCGATTCTCCCGCGCCAGCGCGGACGCGAAGCTGCTCCAGCGGCTTGAGGGTCCAGGCCCCGTGCTGCTCGGCGTGAGCCGGGTCATGCCGCACAAGCGCTTCGAGGACCTGCTCGCGCTCCACCGCGAAGTGCTGCGGCTGCGGCCCCAGGCGCGCCTGTTGATGGTGGGCGGCTACGAGCCCGGCAGCCGGTACTTCCGCATGCTCCAGCGGGAGGCGCGCGGCCTGCGCGGCGTGAGCTTCCTGGGACGCCTGAGCCACGCGCAGCTCGTGGCCGCGTACCGCTCCGCTTCCGTCTACGTCTCCATGAGCGAGCATGAGGGCTTCGGCGTCCCCCTCATCGAGGCCATGGCCGCCGAGGTCCCCGTGCTGGCCTACGCGGCCGCCGCGGTGCCGGAGACGTTGGGCGGCGCGGGCGTGGCCTTTGACCAGAAGCGCTTCGCCTTCCTCGCGGAGCTGGCGGTGGACCTGAGCGAGGATCCGGCCCTGCGAGGCCCCGTCATCGCCGGCCAGACGCGGCGGCTGGAGCACTTCTCCGCGCCTTCCGTGCAGACCGCCTTCACGAAGGCGCTGGAGACGGTGCTCCCCCGCCCCGCGCCCACGAAGCCGCGGAAGGTCCCCGAGCGTCCCCGGGTGGCGCTGGTGGTGCAGCGCTACGGCGAGGTGACGGGCGGCGCGGAGAAGCTCGCCGCGCAGATGGCCGAGCACCTGGCGCCGCACTGGGACCTCACCGTGCTGACGACCTGCGCGAAGAACCACCTCGAGTGGGACAACGCCTTTGCCCCCGGGCCCGACGTCGTGGACGGCATCAACGTGCTGCGCTTCCCGTCCACGCGGGTGCGCAACATCCGAGGCTTCAACGGCCTGTCGCGGCAGGTGTTCGACAAGCGCAACGAGCGGCTGCGCGAAGAGCAGTGGGTGGCCGAGCAGGGCCCCATGTGCCCCGGCCTGCTGCACCACCTGGCCACCGAGCGCGACGCCTACGACGGCTATCTCTTCTTCACCTACCTCTACGCGCCCACGGTGTGGGGACTGCCGCTGGTGGCGGACCGGGCCCTGCTGGTGCCCACCACGCATGACGAGGCCCCCGTCCGCTTCGGTGTGTACCGGGACGTCTTCGAGCGCCCGCGCGCCCTGCTCTGCCTCACGCCGGAGGAGCACACGCTCATCGAGAAGCTCTTCCCGAATCACGCGCCCACGCGGGTGGTGGGCGTGGGCGTGGACCGGCCTCGGGCGGACGGCGCGCGCTTCAAGGAGAAGCACGGCCTCCACCGGCACTACCTGCTCTACATCGGCCGGCAGGAGCCGGGCAAAGGCGTGCCCGAGCTGCTGGAGTACCACCAGGCCCTGAAGGAGCGGTTCGAGGACGCGCCGGACCTGGTGCTCGCGGGAGACACCAACATGGCGCTGTCCGGCGAGGGCGTGCGCTACCTGGGCCGCATCGACGAGCAGGACAAACACGACGCGCTGGCGGGGGCATTGGCGGTGGTGGTGCCGTCCCGCTACGAGAGCCTGTCGCTGCTGACGCTGGAGTCCTTCGCCCAGGGCACCCCCGTGCTGGTGAATGGGCGCTCGGACGTGCTGGTGGGACAGGTGGAGCGCAGCGGCGCGGGCCGCGCGTACACGGACCTGGAGTCGTTCATCCAGGGCCTGCGCGAGGTGGGCTCGGAGCGTGGGCCTATGGGCAAGCGGGGCCTGGCGTACGTGAAGAAGCAGGGCTGGCCGCAGGTGGTGGCGGCCTACCGGGAAGAAATGCAACGCATCCTCGAGGAGAAGCGCCAATGAAGTTACTGGGACGGGACATCCCCGCGCGGGAGCTGATTGCCCGCATCGAGGAGCGCCTGCGCACGCGCGGCCTCCCCACCTCCGAGGAAGTGGAGCTGCCTGCCGAAGGCGTGGAGCCCCGGGTGGAGCCGCTGACGTTCAACCTGCATGCGCTGGAGGAATACGCGGACGCCACGCGCGCCCTCCCCCTGCACACCCACCGGGGTGGCGTGGGACAAGTCGTCCTGCTGGCCAAGTGGGCCTTCCGCAAGTCGTGCCAGGTGTTCATCAACGAGGCGCTCGGCAGGCAGCGCGTGTTCAACGGGCACGTGCGCGACTCCTACGCGCAGCTGTCCGCCGAGGTGCTCCGCCTGCGTCGCGAGGTGGAGGCGCTCCGGGCACGTCCAGTCCCCGCGGTCGCCGAAGCGGCGGTGCCGCCGCGGCAGCAGGAGCGCGCACAGCGGCGCGAGCACGAAGCGACGCCATCCCCCGTGGCGCGGCCGGCGACCGCGGTCGACACCGTGCTGCCCAAGCCGCGTGCCCCCCAGGCCCATCCACGGAAGCCAGCACGGCCCAAGCAGCCAGTGGGCGCGGCTTCTCCGGAAGTGGACTCGACCTCGGCGCCCCGTGCGCCGGCCGCCCGCGCGCAGGCACCGGCGCCCGCCGCGGGTGCGCCAGCCCGAAGCAAAACGGCCCGCGCGAAGAAGGCCGCGCCCTCCGCTCCCGCACAGCCCTCGGCGGAGGCTCCGCCGCGCCGGAACGCCTCCGGCCAGAAGAAGCGCCGCGGCAAGAAGGCCCGCTGAGCACCACCCCCATGAGGGGCACGGCGCCTGCCCCAGGCCGCCAGAACAGGGCGCGCGCCCGGACGTCGGGCCGTGTGAGCTGGTGCGTGCGAGGCGGGGATATGCCGCCCCCCTGCATTGACGGCTCATCCGCACCTGTGCTCAATCGAACGCGTGCATGGGCCCTCCGTCAGCGTCGTCATCCCCGCTTACAACGAGGGCCAGCGGCTGCCTCGCTTCGTCGCGGAGCTCACGCGCGTGTTCCTGGAGCGGAGCGCCCCGCCGGTGGAGTTCGTCGTCGTCGACGATGGCAGCGCGCCCGAGCACGCCGAACGCCAGCGCGCCAGCGTAGAGGCGGCCCAGGCCCACCTCGCCAGCACGGGGGCACGGCACCAGTTCACCTACGTGGCGGCGCCTCGCAACCAGGGAAAGGGCTCGGCCATCCGGCTCGGCTGGCGTCACGCGTCAGCGGGCGTCACGTGGCTGGCCTTCCTGGACGCGGATGGCGCCATCAACGCCGAGGAGTTCCACCGGCTGGTGGCGCTGAGCGCCTCGGAGATGGCGCGGAACGTGGACGTCCTGGCCGGCTCGCGCATCCTCATGGCCGGACGCCGCGTCGTGCGCAGCCTCCACCGGCACCTACAGGGTCGCGTCTTCGCCACGCTCACGGATGCGAACTTCAAGCTCCACTTCTACGACACCCAGTGCGGGGTGAAGTTCATCCGCGCGGACCTGCTGCGGCCACTCCTGGACGTACTCCAGGAGCAGCGCTGGCTGCTGGACGTGGAGCTGCTGGTGCTGCTGAAGCGCCAGGGCGCGCGCTTCCTGGAGGTCCCCATCGACTGGGAGGACTTCGGGGGTTCCAAGGTCATCCCGGGGCTCGACGCGGCGCGCATGTTCTGGGGACTGCTGCAGCTGCGTCAGCGCCTGGAGCGTGTGTCCCTGCCTACCCACCGGGACGCGTTGCCCGAAGGCGAGCCTCACGTACAGTGACAAGCCCGCTTGATTTCCGGACGGCACCCCGCGAAATAGGTCCCGCCTGGAAGCTGTTTCCCCAGGTTCCTCCCACACTGTTCGTGACATGCGCGCCTTGACTGACCTGCCCTCCGACCCCACCCCTCCTCTGACCCTGGGCCTGCCGGGCTTTGTCTTCGAGGACCTGTATCGCCCCGCTGGGCTGCGCCGGCTGGCGGAGCGCTTCGACGCGCAGCTCGCCGAGGCTGAGCCCGAGCTCTTCCAGGCCTTCGCCGCGTACCGCGAGTCCGGCGGCAAGAGCGTCAGCGGCGCCGCGGAGTCGGACCTGCTCGTCCGCGTGTCGCGCCACGTGTCGCGCTTCGTCTCGCGCCTCTTCCGCGTGGAGCAGGAGCTGGAGCGCCTGTCCGGCCGCCTCAAGGGCGAGCTGCCGCTCTTCGACTTCAAGCGCGAGTTCATCACCCGCCGCGTCTTCAAGAAGGGCGCCGCGGACCGCCCGGCGCTGGCGGAGTTCCCCTCGCTGGACGCGCGCATGCGGCTGATGCTCCAGCTGGGCTTCCCGGAGGCGCTGGCCACCGGGGACCTGGAGCGGGGCCTGGCGGAGTCCGTCCTCTCGCTGATGGACCTGGAGCGCCTGTTCTCCAACGCGCTGCCCGCCGAGCGGCAGGGGGAGGCGGAGGCCCTGCGCGCCCGCTGGTCCGCGCTGCGTGAGGTGCTGCTGTCCACGCCCGAGGGCCAGGACGCCTTCGGCTCCAGCCTCGTCACGCAGGGCGATGACGCCGCGGAGCTCCAGTCGGTGCGCGCGCTGCTGTCGCTGGCGGACCGCTGGACGTACGCGCGGGCGCTCCACCCGGAGACGAAGGACCTCTTCCACGCCTGGCCCACCCACCGGATTCCCAAGCCGCTGGTGTTCGACCAGCTCGTCCACCTCCAGCGTCCGGACAACGCGCTGCCCGAGGCCACCGAGGGCCTGGAGCACCACCTGCGCCACCGCGACGGGTTCAAGCTCACCGACCGCCGGGGCACCTCGCGCGACGTGATGAACGAGGTGGACTACTGCGTGCTCTGCCACGAGCGGCAGAAGGACTCGTGCACCAAGGGCTTCCCCGCCAAGGACCCGGTGGCCGAGGGACACCACTACAAGAAGAACCCGCTGGGCATCCCCCTCAACGGGTGCCCGCTCGACGAGCGCATCTCCGAGGCACACCTGCTCAAGCGGGAAGGCAACTCCGTGGCCGCGCTGGCCATGGTGACGCTCGACAACCCGATGTGCCCCGGCACCGGTCACCGCATCTGCAATGACTGCATGAAGGCCTGCATCTTCCAGAAGCAGGAGCCGGTGAACATCCCCCTGGCGGAGACGGCCACGCTCACGGACGTGCTGAACCTGCCGTGGGGCTTCGAAATCTACGGCCTGCTCACGCGGTGGAACCCGCTCAACGTCCGCCGCCCGTACGCGCTGCCCTACGTGGGCCGCAACGTGCTGGTGGTGGGCCTGGGCCCCGCCGGCTACACGCTGTCGCACTACCTGCTCAACGAGGGCTTCGGCGTCACGGGGATTGACGGCCTCAAGATTGAGCCCTTCCCCGACGCGCTCGTGGGCCGCAACGGCCACGCGCTCCGGCCCATCCGTGACTGGTCCGCGCTCACCACCGAGCTGGATGAGCGCATCCTGGAGGGCTTCGGCGGCGTGTCCGAGTACGGAATCACCGTGCGCTGGGACAAGAACTTCCTCACGCTCATCCACCTCACGCTGGCGCGCCGGGAGAGCTTCCGCATCCACGGCGGCGTGCGCTTCGGTGGCACCCTCACGGTGGAGGACGCGTGGGCGCTGGGCTTCGACCACATCGCCATCGCCGCTGGCGCGGGCCGCCCGACCATCATCGGGATGAAGAACAACCTCATCCGGGGCATCCGCAAGGCCAGTGACTTCCTGATGGCGCTCCAGCTCAGCGGCGCGTTCAAGAAGGACTCGCTGGCGAACCTCCAGGTGCAGCTGCCCGCCATCGTCATCGGCGGCGGCCTCACCGGCGTCGACACCGCCACGGAGCTGATGGCGTACTACCCGGTGCAGGTGGAGAAGGCGCTCGCCCGCCACGAGAAGCTGGTGTCCCAGGTGGGCGAGGAGGCCGTGCTGGCCCGCCTCGACGCGGACGAGCGCGTCACCTACCAGACGTTCCTGGAGCACGGCCGCGCCGTGCGCGAGGAGCGCCAGAAGGCGGAGGCCCTGGGCCGCGACCCGGACTTCATCAAGCTGGTGCGCGCGTGGGGCGGCGTCAGCCTCGTCTACCGCCGCGGCCTCACCGAGTCCCCCGCCTACCGCCTCAACCATGAGGAGGTGTCGAAGGCGCTGGAGGAAGGCATCCGCTTCATCGAGCGCATGAGCCCGGTGGAGGCCCTGCCGGACGCCTCCGGCGCGGTGCGCGCGCTGCGCTTCGAGCGCATGGTGACGGTGGACGGCAAGCTCAAGGGCAGCGGCCAGTTCTTCGAGCTGCCCGCGCGCACGGTGTGCGTCGCCGCCGGCACGTCCCCCAACGTCACTTACGAAAAGGAATACCCGGGCACCTTCCAGCTCGACGCGCGCGGCGAGTACTTCCAGAGCCACGAGCTGGTGGATGCGCAGGACGGCTTCTCGCTGGCGCCCGTGAAGGCGAAGGAGGACCCGGCGGCGAAGACGGGCTTCTTCACGTCGTACCAGCAGGACGGCCGCTTCATCTCCTTCTACGGCGACAACCACCCGACCTACGCGGGCAACGTGGTGAAGGCCATGGCCAGCGCGAAGGACGGGCACCCGCAGGTGGCGCGGCTGTACGCGAAGGAAGTGGCCGCGCTCGACTTCACCGACGAGGGGGCCCAGGCCGCGCGTGACGCGCGCCGCGCCGAGCACTTCGCGAAGCTGGACGAGGCATTCACCGCCACCGTGGTGGCCGTCAACCGGCTGACGCCGACCATCGTCGAGGTGGTGGTGCGCGCGCCCTTCGCGGCCAGCCACTTCTCCCCCGGCCAGTTCTACCGGCTGCAGAACTTCGAGCGGAACGCGCCCGTGGTGGACGGCGTGCGCCTCACCATGGAGGGCCTGGCCCTCACCGGCGCCTGGGTGGACAAGGAGAAGGGGCTGATGGGCACCATCGTGCTGGAGATGGGCTCGTCCTCGCGCCTGTGCGCCGCGCTCAAGCCCGGTGAGCCCGTGGTGCTGATGGGCCCCACCGGCGCGCCCACGGAGATTGGCCACGACGAGACGGTGGTGCTCGTGGGCGGCGGCCTGGGCAACGCGGTGCTCTTCTCCATCGCCCGCTCGCTCAAGGCGGCCGGCTGCCGCGTCGTGTACTTCGCCGGCTACCGGCAGAAGTCGGACTCCTTCAAGCACGACGAAATCGAGGCCGGCACGGACCAGATTGTGTGGTCCGTGGACACCGGGGACACGATTGCGCCGCGCCGGCCGCAGGACTCGACGTTCCGGGGCAACGTGGTGCAGGCGATGGTGGCCTACGCGGAGGGCAAGCTGGGCCCCGCGCCCGTCGTCCCCCTGGCGGACGTGGACCGCATCATCGCCATTGGCTCGGATGGAATGATGCGCGCGGTGGCCGAGGCCCGGCACGGCGTCCTCCAGCCGCACCTCAAGCCGGGGCATGAGGCCATCGGCTCCATCAACTCGCCGATGCAGTGCATGATGAAGGAGATCTGCGCCCAGTGCCTCCAGCGGCACGTGGACCCGGTGACGGGCAAGGAGACGTGGGTGTTCTCCTGCTACAACCAGGACCAGCGGCTGGACCAGGTGGACTTCGTCAACCTCCGGCAGCGCCTGCGCGGCAACACCGTCATGGAGAAGGTCGCCGACGTCTACCTGGCGCAGCTCTTCAAGCAGGCCCCGCACCTCAAGCGCGTCTGAGGCAAGCGGGCCGTGCCCGTCTTCACCGGCGCGTGCCGGTGAAGACGCGAATCATCTCCTGATAGTTCTGGATGAGGTCTTCCTCGCGCGTCAGGACGACGTCGACGTTCGCATCGCCATGCGCTCTGCGGGCGTCGGCCAGCGTCTGGAAGGCCTCCACCTGGGCGCGCATCGACGCCACCTGGGGCGCCATGCCCTGCTGCTGCTCGGGCGGCAGCTTCGCCTGGAGCGCCTCCAGCTTCTTCAGCTCCTCTTCGTACTGGAGCGTGCGCCCCAGCTGCCGCTGGCTGATGACGGCGGTGACGACCTCGGCGATGCCGTTGACGTCCGCCTCGGAGAGCTGGGCCTCGCGGCGCGCCTCGGCCTCCGCCTTGGCCTTGGCCTCCACCACCTTCAGGCCCTCGCGCGCGGCGGCCATGGCCTCCGGGGTACCGGCGTCCACCAGCGCCCCCAGGTTCTGCAGGCCCTTCATCAGCGAGCCGTACACCTCCAGCATGCGCCGCTGGTAGCCCACGTACGCGTCCAGCTTCTCCTTCGTCACCGGGTAGGGGCCGGCCTCCACGACACTGTCGGCGGCGCTGGGAGCCTGCTCGTCCACCACCCCGGCGGGCGACCCGGAGGCGTCCTCGGGTTTCTTGCAGGCCGAGAAGGCCACGAGCACCCACAGTCCCCACAGCAGCTTGCGCACGCGCGTTCCTCCAGACGAGACATGTCAGCCCCTCATGTATGCTCCTGCAACCTGGGCGGTGAGAGGCGTCCCGCCTCTGTCTGTCACGGTGGGGTTGTTCCGGCCACTGAACAATCGCCGCATTACCTTTGACCAACCCCGCCGCGCTCGTGTACGAACCGCGGTTCTGTCGAAAGCGGTGGAGGGAATTTGAGGCTTTTCCTGGTTAGGCACGCGGACGCGGACGCGGAGATCCCCGAGGGTCTCGGTGACGAGGCACGCGCCCTCACCGCGAAGTCTCGCGCCAGCACCGCCCAGCATTTCGCCTCGCTGACCGAGCGCATTGGTCCCGTGGGGCGCATCCTGACCAGCCCGCTGGTTCGCACGGTGCAGACAGCGCAGATCCTCTCCATCTCCGCCAGGTTCGAGGGCCCGCTGAAGGTGCATCGCTGCCTGCTGCCCGACATGCCCGTGGGCGCGGTGGAGCCGGTGCTCACCGAGTACGCCGACGAGAACCTCGTCCTCGTGGGTCACCAGCCGTCCATGGGCGCCCTGGCGGCCCATCTGCTCGGCATGCAGTCCTTCCCCAAGCCCGTCAACCCGGGCACCGTCATCGGCCTGGAGCGCGCGGAGGGGGAATCTTCACCGTCGTTCAAGTTCCTGTTCTACGCCGCCCCGGGTCAGCAGGTGCTCGACATCATCCAGTGAGGCCGTCGCGGCCATGATGGACGAAGCTCGCTACAACCAGTTGGTCTCCGCCGCGTTCAAGCGCATCCTCGGCGCGGCGGATGCCATCGACCCCGACATCCTGGAAGCCGACAGCACCGGCGACATGGTGACGCTCACCGCGGCCTCGCGGGAGAAGTGCATCGTCAACACCCAGCGCGCCGTTCGGCAGGTCTGGGTGGCGGGCCGGGGTCAGGGCATCCACTTCGACTACGACGCGGCCACCGGCACCTGGAAGGACGACAAGGGCCGAGGCCTGGAGTTGATGTCGTTCGTCGCGGACGTTGTCCGCGGCATCGCCGGCGCGGACTTCGTCTACCCCGGCTGAGTCCTTCCGCTCGCGGCTTCCACCCAATCCCCACCCGCGGCCTGAGCGCGGCGCAGGGCTTCACCGGCCTCCTTGAGGAGGCTGCCGAAGCTGACCTGAGTCAGCGCGCCCGCCACGGGTCCACGACCCGGCGGGGGCTCGGAGACAGCGACGCCCACGGAGGCGCTGGCGCCCTCGAAGGCCGTCAGGGACTTGATGAGCTCGCGCAGACGCTGCCCCACCACCAGCGCGCCGGAGCGCGGCGTGTGCGGCAGGAAGACGACGAAGCGGCTGTCCGCGAAGGGCACGGCGACGTCGATATCGCGCACGCCCGACACGAGCAGGCCCAGGGCCTCGGCGAGCGCGAGCTTCCGCGCGGCGGGGGCCAGGGGCGCCGCTTTCTCCGCGAACTTGTCGATGTCCACCAACAGCACGGCGATGGGGTAGCGGTAGCGCCGGCTGCGCTTCACCTCCATCAACATCAGCCGCTTGAGGAACTCGAAGTCCGGAGAGGCGCCGATCGCCGCCAGGTCGGACCGGCTGATGCGGCTGCCGCCCGGAACAGGCGTGGGCGCCAGCGCGGGGAAGGCGCCGGAGTGCCGGGCCCCCACCGAGGGAGGCGGAGCACTGGCCGCTGGCGTCGCGGTGGAGGCGTCAGGCACGCGCGTGGATGCGGCGCCAGAGTCCGCGGGATTCGTCGCCGAGGCAGCCGCGGCCTCGGGCGGTGATGCCGGCGCGGACGACGCCGGTCGCTCGTCCCCCGCTGGAGCGACCGCGTCCGCGGACCGCGGCGCTGAACCCGTCGTCGCTTCAGGCAGGCGCGTCGACTCGGGCGACGTCTCGGCACCGACTCCTGGCGCGGCGACGGCCTCCGTGGCCACGGGCCTGTCCTCGGACGCCTGCCCGGCGTCACCCGGCTCGTCGTCCGCGGGCTCCGCGTGGAGCAGCGGTAGGTCGTCTTCCTCGACAGCCTGCGACTCCGCAGCGGCCGAAGCAGGCGCCGCGCCCACATCCGGGGCCGTGCTGCCCGCCCCGGAGGACGGCGACGTGATGGGCTCTTCGTCCAGCTCGGGTGGCAGTGACGCGGTCTCCGCGCCGCGACCCTCGGGCAACGGAGCATCCGCCTCGGGCGGAGGTGACACCACCAGCGCCTGCGCGCTCTCGGCTTCCAGGGCCTCCTCGGCGAGCGGCGGCGGAGGGGGCACGCCCCGCGCCTCCGCGCGCTCGACGGGCACCCCCACGTCGTCGAGCGGCGGCGGTGGCGGAACCATCCGCCCGCCCAACGCGCCCGGCAGCGGCGGAGGTCCGCCCTCGTGAGAGGCCCCAGCGGACGGAGGGGGCGGCGGCGGTGTGCCCACGAAAGCCACCCGCCGCAGCGCCTCCTCGCGCTGGACGAGCAGGGACACACACGTCAGCACCGTGGGGCGCTTCAGCGGCCCCACCAGGCACCCGTCCGCGCCCGCCTGGGCGGCACGCGTGTCCGCCTGCTCCTCCTCCGGCGGATACAGCAGCAACACCGGCGCGGCGAGGCCTTCGGCCCGCACACTCCTGCACAGCGCCTCACCGTCCAGGGCGCCCGTTCCGGACGCCAGCAGGACGGTGGGCGTGCGTTCCCGCACCGCGCGCAGCGCCTCGTCGACGCTGCCCACCCAGGACACTTCGTGACCGGCGGCCTCCAGGTAGCGGCGCAGAGCGCCCGCCACCGGTGCGGAGGGCTCGGCGAGGACAATGGAGGACCTCAAACCTCCATGACCTCCTTCTCCTTCTTCTTCACGATTTCATCCACCTGCGTGATGCCCGCGTCGGTCTGCTTCTGCACGACCTCGGTGACGCGCTTGTGGTCGTCCTCGGTGATCTTCTTGTCCTTCAACTGCGTCTTCAGCGCCTCGTTCGCGTCGCGGCGGAGGTTGCGGATGGCGACCTTGAACTCCTCGCCCTTGTTCTTCACCTGCTTGGCGATGTCCTTGCGGCGCTCCTCGGTGAGCGGCGGGAAGGGCAGGCGAATCATCTCGCCGTCGTTCATCGGGTTGATGCCCAGGTTCGCCTCGCGCAGCGCCTTCTCGATGTCCTTGAGGACGCTCTTCTCCCACGGCTTGATGGTGATGAGCCGGGGCTCGGGCGCGTTCACGCTGGCCACGCCTGACAGCGGCGTCGGCGTGCCGTAGTAGTCCACCCGGACGCCATCCAGGATGGCGATGCTGGCGCGGCCCGTGCGGACCTTCGTCAGGTCCGTGCGCAGGCCCTCGAGCGACTTGTCGATACGGCCCTTCAGTTCGGCGACGACGTCTCCACTCATTGCGTTCTCTCCTTGAGTGCTTGCCGGTGGGTCGGGGCTCAGGCCCAGACCGTCTCGTTGCCACCCACCAACGTACCAATGTCCCCGCCATCCAGCACCGCGCGGCGGATGTTGCCCCGCTGCGTCAGGTCGAACACGATGAGGGGCAGCTTGTTGTCCATGCACAGCGAGATGGCCGTGGAGTCCATGACGTTGAGATTCTGCTTCAACACGTCCATGTACGTCAGCGACCGGTAACGTCGCGCGGTGGCATCCTTCTTCGGGTCCGCGTTGTACACCCCGTCCACCTTGGTCGCCTTCAGGATGACCTGCGCGTTGATTTCCATGGCGCGCAGCGAGGCGGCGGTGTCGGTGGTGAAGTACGGGTTGCCGGTGCCCGCCGCGAAAATCACCACGCGGCCCTTCTCCAGGTGGCGCACCGCGCGCCGGCGGATGTACGGCTCCGCGATCTGCTCCATCTTGATGGCGGACAGCACGCGCGTGTGCAGGCCCTTCTTCTCCAGCGCGTCCTGCATGGCCATGGAGTTGATGCAGGTGGCCAGCATGCCCATGTAGTCAGCGCTGGCGCGGTCCATGCCCTCCGTGGCGCCCGCGACGCCGCGGAAGATGTTGCCGCCGCCAATCACCAGGGCGACCTCCACGCCGGCCTGCGCCACCTCGATGACTTCCTCGGCGATGCCCATCAGCGTGGGCGGATGGATGCCGTACTTCCCCTCCCCCATCAGGGCCTCGCCCGAGAGCTTGAGGAGAATGCGCTTATACGGGAGCGGCTTCTTCGTGTCGGAGGACATGCGCCACCGCTTCTATCCCCCGCTCCGCGAGGGATCAACGCTGGAGTCGGTGGGCCCGCCCGACATCGTCCGCTGGCGGTCGCACGGGGAGGGGCCAATCAGACCCGCAAAAAGCGAGGGCCGCGTCGCCCGGACGCCCCGTGTGGGGTGATTCCGGTGCGCGCGGCCCTTGTCAGCCCTGCGTCCAGGCTCGCGGCCCCATGGGGACCGCGGAGGCCTTACGCCTGGCCCAGCGTCTTGGCGACTTCGGCGGCGAGGTCGTCCTTCTTCTTCTCGATGCCCTCACCCACCTCGTAGCGGACGAAGCGGCGCACGGAGACCTTCTCGCCAATCTTCGCGGCGCGCTCGGAGATCATCTCGCCGACCTTCTTCTTGTCGTCCTTCACCCAGAGCTGGTCCACGAGGCACACGCCCTCGTAGTACTTCTCCATCTTCCCGACGAGGATCTTCTCCAGCATCGCCTCAGGCTTGCCCTGCTGCTTGAGGATTTCCCGCTGGATGTCCTTCTCCTTGTCCAGGTTGTCCGTGGGGACCTCTTCACGACGGACGAACTTGGGGCTGGCCGCGGCGACCTGCATGGCCACGTCCTTCACCAGCTCCTGGAAGTCGGGGTTGCGAGCGACGAAGTCCGTCTCGCAGTTCACCTCGACGATGACGCCGATGCGGCCACCGTGAACGTAGGTGCCGATGACGCCCTCGGCGGCAACGCGGCCTTCCTTGCCAGCGGCCTTGGCGATGCCCTTCTTGCGCAGCCACTCCTCGGCCTTGGTGAAGTCGCCACCGGACTCGGCGAGCGCCTTCTTGCAGTCCATCATGCCCGCGTTGGTCCGCTCGCGGAGCTCCTTCACCATCTGGGCGCTAACTTCGGCCATCGTCGTCTCCTGCCTCCGCCACTCCAGGGCGCACTGCGCCGGGCGAAGCATTGCAAGTTCAAGGGGATACTGCGGCACCAGGGAAACAGAGGCGGCCGGGGAGCTGGCCCGAACAGGCGCCACCCGGCCGCTTCGGCACTGACGTGAGGAAGGGACGGCTACTCGGCCGCCGTCTCGCTCGCGGGAGCAGCGGCCTCGGGGGCCGCAGCCTCGGGAGCAGCGGCCTCGGGGGCCGCGGCGACAGGGGCCGCGGTCCTCATCTCAACGAGGGGGCCACGACGGTCGCCACCACGGTCACCACCCCGGTGGTCGCGACGGTCGTCGCGACGGTCACCACGGCGCGGGCCACGGCGGTCGTCGCGGCGGTCACCACGGTCATGGCCCTCGCGCTCCTCCTGCTCGTCGCGCTCGGCGGCGCCCGAGGCGCGGTAACGCGCGGCGCCCTCGATGCAGGACTCGGCGATCTTGGAGGTGAAGAGCTTGATGGAGCGGATGGCGTCGTCGTTGCCCGGGATGACGAAGTCGATGCCATCCGGATCGCAGTTGGTGTCCACCAGGCCGATGACCGGGATGCCCAGGCGGCTCGCCTCGTGGATGGCGATGTGCTCCTTCTTCGGGTCGATGACGAAGACGCAGCGAGGCAGTTTCGACATCTCCTTCACGCCGCCCAGGTTCTTCTCCAGCTTCTCGCGCTCACGCTCGAGCAGGGCGACTTCCTTCTTGGGGAGGCGCTCGAAGGTGCCGTCCTCGGACATCTTCTCCAGCGTCTTCAGGCGGTCGATGCCCTGCTTGATGGTCTTGAAGTTGGTCAGCGTGCCACCCAGCCAGCGGCTGGTGACGAAGTACTGACCGGCGCGCGCGGCCTCCTCGCGGACCACGTCCTGCGCCTGCTTCTTGGTGCCGACGAAGAGCACCGAGCCACCGCGCGCGGTGATGTCCGCCACGAAGCGGAACGCCGAGCGGGCCATCACGACCGTCTTCTGCAGGTCGATGATGTAGATGCCGTTGCGGGCGCCGAAGATGAACGGCTTCATCTTCGGGTTCCAGCGCTTCGTCTGGTGGCCGAAGTGAACACCGGCCTCCAGGAGCTGCCTCATCGTGATGCCACCGGCGGCGGCCATCGCCTGCTGCTGCGTCTGCGTGTCCTGCGTTTCCATGTGTCTCTCCGGTTGTTCCGCCACGCTCGAGAAACCTTCCGGCCGAAACGACCACGGGGGAGTCCCTCTCCGAAGAGAGGCGCTCACCCACGGAAGCACCGGCGACCGGCACGAACGTGTGAGTAGTGGGTACTGCCTGGGGTGGACGTCCCCCCGACCCCATACCTTGGGGCGGGGGGTCCTTAACAGAACCCCTCCGGGCCGCGCAAGCTTCGCCGCACCGCCCGTCCGGGCAGGGACGGCACCCGCCGCGCCCCTGCCCTCCTCCCGTCCCAGCGAGGCCCTCTTGCCCCGCCAGGACAGCACCGGCGCGGTGCCTCCCCAGGGGGTGGCGCCGCGCCGGCGTCCTGCACGGTGACCTGTCAGACAGCCCGCGTCCTAGACGCTGGCCTCCGAGGCGCCGTGGCACTTCTTGTACTTCCGGCCGCTGCCGCAGGGGCAGGGGTCGTTGCGGCCCACCGCCGGCTTGCTGGCCCCCGCCGGGCGAGCCGCCGCGGCCACCGAGCCCTCATCCAGCTTGCCGTCCGCCGTGGCGCGCCCCGCCACCGCCTTCTGCTGCTGCTGCGCGAGCTGGCGCTGGATGCGGGCGGCCTCCTCCGCCGCGCTGGAGGCGGAGCGGGGCTGCACGTGCATGAGCTGGGTGACGAACTGCGCCTTGATGGCGGAGAGCATCTGGATGAAGCCCTGGTAGCCCTCCTTCTTGTACTCCTGCTTCGGGTCCTTCTGGCCGTAGCCGCGCAGGCCGATGCCCTGGCGCAGGTGGTCCATGGCCAGCAGGTGGTCCTTCCAGAGCCGGTCGATGGTCGCCAGGTAGTTGTACTGGAGGAAGCGCATGAAGTTCTCGCCGAACTCCTCGTCGCGCGCCTGGAAGATCTTCTCCGCCGCCTTGTAGATGTGCTCCTGGAGCTCCTCGCGGTTGCCCACGCCCTCGAAGTTCATCTCGAGGTTGAAGGTCTCCTTCACGCCCTGCTGGAGCGCGGCGATGTCCCAGCCCTCCACGCCGCGGGTGGGCGCGTAGGTGTCGGTGAGGGACACGATGACGTCCTCCATCGAGTCCAGAATCAGCTCGCGGAAGTCCGCCCAGCTGATGGTCCGCTCGGAGCGCGTCTTGATGCGCGTCTTCGGATCCTCCTCGTACTCCACCAGCGGCACGCCCGCGCCCGCGGCCAGCACCTGGCGGCGCAGCTTGTAGATGGTGCGGCGCTGCTGATTCATCACGTCGTCGTACTCGAGGAGGTTCTTGCGGATGTCGAAGTTGTGGCCTTCGACCCGCTTCTGGGCGCCCTCGATGGCACGTGACAGCCACACGTGCTCGATGACCTCGCCCTCCTCCATGCCCAGCCGCTCCATCAGGCCCTGGATGCGCTCGGAC
Organism: Myxococcus sp. AM010; assembly: GCF_013372585.1. Lineage (NCBI taxonomy): Bacteria > Pseudomonadati > Myxococcota > Myxococcia > Myxococcales > Myxococcaceae > Myxococcus > Myxococcus sp. AM010. Next base: position 11,531 of record NZ_JABXEO010000055.1, on the reverse strand, counting down.
CCGAAGATGCGCATCAGGTCGTCCTCCAGCGACAGGAAGAAGCGGCTGCCACCCGGGTCACCCTGGCGGCCGGCGCGGCCACGCAGCTGGTTGTCCACGCGGCGCGACTCGTGGCGCTCGGTGCCGATGATGAAGAGGCCGCCGGCGCCGTGGACCTCCTCGCGCTCCTTCTTCGTCTGCTCCTCGAGCTTCGCCTGGGTGTCGGCGAGCTTCTGCTGCCACGCCGCGAGCTCCGCCTCGTAGGCCGTCAGGTCCAGCGGCTGCCCGTCCGGGGCCGACGTGGGCGGCTCGGGCGGCGGGCCCATGGACGACTTGGCCAGGACCTCCGCGTTGCCGCCCAGGAGGATGTCCGTCCCGCGGCCGGCCATGTTGGTGGAGATGGTGACGGCGCCCTTGCGGCCGGCCTGCGCGACGATGTCCGCCTCGCGCTGGTGCTGCTTGGCGTTGAGGACGTTGTGGGGGATTCCGCGCTTCTTGAGGAAGCTGGCCACCACCTCGCTCTTGGCGATGGACACCGTGCCCACGAGCACCGGCTGCCCCGCCTTGTGCAGCTCCTCGATTTCCGCCGCCACCGCCTCGAACTTCTCGCGCTCCGTCTTGTACACCACGTCCTGCAGATCCTTGCGGATGGGCGGACGGTTGGTGGGGATGACGCGCACGTCGAGGTTGTAGATTTTGGCGAACTCCTCCGCCTCCGTGTCCGCCGTGCCCGTCATGCCGGCCAGCTTGGAGTACATGCGGAAGTAGTTCTGGAAGGAGACCGTCGCGAGCGTCTGGTTCTCGTTCTCGATCTTCACGCCTTCCTTGGCCTCGATGGCCTGGTGAAGGCCGTCGGACCAGCGGCGTCCCGGCATCTGGCGGCCGGTGAACTCGTCGACGATGACGACCTCGCCGTCCTTCACCACGTAGTCCTTGTCGCGCTTGTAGAGCGTGTGCGCGCGCAGGGCCTGGTCCACGTGGTGCAGCATCTCGATTTCGCCCGGGTCGTAGAGGTTGCCCACGCCCAGCCGCTTCTGGAGCTTCTCGATGCCGTCGTCCGTGAGGGACACGGAGCGGTGCTTCTCGTCCAGGGTGTAGTCCTGGTCCGGCACCAACCCGGGGATGACCTGGTCCACCCGGTAGTACTTGTCGGTGCTGTCCTCGGTGGGGCCGGAGATGATGAGCGGCGTGCGGGCCTCGTCGATGAGGATGGAGTCCACCTCGTCGACGATGGCGAAGTTCAGCTCGCGCTGGACGTAGTCCTGCAGGCGGAACTTCATGTTGTCGCGCAGGTAGTCGAAGCCGAACTCGTTGTTCTGCCCGTAGGTGATGTCCGAGCGGTACGACTCCTGCCGCTGCTTGTCGTTCAGCTCGTGCAGCACGCAGCCCGTCGTCATGCCCAGGAAGCGGTACACGCGGCCCATCCACTCCGCGTCGCGGCGGGCCAGGTAGTCGTTCACCGTGACGACGTGCACGCCCCGGCCGGACAGCGCGTTGAGGTAGGTGGGCAGCGTCGCCGTCAGCGTCTTGCCTTCACCGGTGCGCATCTCCGCGATGCAGCCCTCGTGGAGGAACATGCCGCCAATGAGCTGCACGTCGTAGTGACGCTGGCCGATGACGCGGCGCGCCGCCTCGCGGGTGATGGCAAAGGCCTCGAAGAGCAGGTCGTCCAGCGAACGGCCGTTCTGGATCTCCTGCCGCATGCGGTTCGTCTCGGAGACGAAGTCCTCGTCCTTGAGGGCCCGCATGCGGGTTTCCAGCTCATTGACCCGGGCGACCTTCGCGTGAGCCTTCTTGAGCTCACGCTCGTTCTTGGTCCCAATCAGTTTCTTCAGCGTCCATTCGATCATTCGGTCGGCTCTCTCGCCGGAGAATCCTCGAAGGACGGCGGCGAGTGAAGGGAAATCCCTGGAGGTGTAAGGGAGAAACGTATGGAAACCACGTGCGTCCGCCGAAACTTCCACTCGGCAGGCCGCCCACCACGCAGCGGCTCAGAGTAAAGCGGAACCCGGCCCACGCAATGTCCCCCACACGAAATCAACGCCGAGGCCCCTCCCGGCCTTCACGACGACCTCCCTCCCGCCACCCGGGGCGCCCCGGACCGCCGGCCAACCGCCAGGGCCCTGCCCCTGGGGGCAAGCCCCCTGCACGCACCGCGCCGCCCGCGCCCAGAGTCCCGCCCAGGGCCAAGGTCCCCGCCATGCCCGCCCGGACGCTGGCCGCCCGGCCCGGGCGCTGGCTGTGGACCTGCCGCGCGGGTTTCGAGGCCCACCTCTTCGAGGAGCTGGAGTGGGCCGGCGCCGAGCCCCGCCTGCTGGGCGAGGCCCTGGTGGAGAGTGACGCCGTCTCTGGCCCTCCGCCCGCCTTCGCGCGCGCGGGCTATCAGGTGGCCGCCACCTTGACGGCCACCAGCCCCGAAGCCATCGCTGAAGCCGCGGCCCGGGTCGTGCTGGCGCTTCCCGGGCGGGCGCCCTGGGCGGTGCAGGCCTTCACGCCCGACACCCCACGAGGCAACGCCCTGGCGGCCGTAGCCGAAGCCCTGGAATCCGCCGTGTCCGCCAGGCTGCCGCCAGGGCGGCGTGTGGAGGACGCCCAGCGGGCGCGGGAGGCCGGGGCCCTGCTGGTTTCCCTGTGCGTGGCGCCGGACGACGTGACGGTGGTGGGCGCCGTGCACGCGCGCGAGGCCGTGTCCCTGGCGGCGGGAGGGCGCAGGCGCATGCGGCGGGCTGGAGACGCGCCGTCACGCGCGGCCATGAAGCTGGAGGAGGCCCTGGACGGGCTGGCCTTCGAGCCCGGGCGCGGCGACGTGTGCGTGGACCTGGGCGCGGCGCCGGGCGGCTGGACGCAGCGGCTGGTGAGCCGCGGCGCGAAGGTGGTGGCGGTGGACCCCGCCCGGCTGATGCCGGAGCTGACGGGGAACCCGCGCGTCAAGCACGTCCAGGAGAGCGCCTTCGCCTATGCGCCCGACGAGCCGGCGGACTGGCTCTTCTGCGACATGGCCTGGCGCCCCCTGGAAGTGGCGCAGCTGCTGGCCAAGTGGGGCCGCCGCGGCTGGGCGCAGCACCTGGTGGCCAACATCAAGCTGCCCATGAAGGACAAGAACCCCCTCCTGCTGCGGGTGCGCCACACGCTCGTCCAGGAGGGCGGCTGGGAGGGGCTCACCGTTCGCCAGCTCTACCATGACCGGGATGAGGTCACCGTCACCGCGCACAAGATGAAGTGAGGCCCTGCGCCCCGGCGGTGGACGCGCTACACAAGGAGCGCAATGCCCTACCCGCTCGACGACGCCACGGCCACCGCCCTCATCGCCCTCCATCCCTGGGTGCTCACCCGCAGCCCCCAGGCCCCGGTGCAGGCCGCCGTGGAGGTGCTCGTCCAGGCGGAGCAGGCCCGGCGCGGCCAGCCGGACGCGAAGACGGGCGCGCTCCAGGTGCCAGCGCTCACCCAGGGCAACCTCCTCAAGGAGGAGTACGACGTGTCCACCCACGGCCACCATGACGGGTGGCGCGTGGGCGCCGTCATCGCGGACGTGCAGGGGATGATCAACGTCAACGCCCGCTTCGGCTTCCCCACCGGGGACGCCGTCCTGCGCGCCACCGTGGAGTCCCTCTCCGCGCAGTACCCCGGCGCGAAGGTGGTGCGCATCCACGCGGACGCCTTCGCCGCCCTGCTCGTGCCGACGTCGCAGCTCACCGTGGAGGAGCACCTCGCCGCCCCCACGCGTGAACGGCTGGCGCGGGACGTGCGCCGGGTGCTGCCTCAGGGAACGCCCGACGCGGACGTGCCCTCGTGGACGGTGAGCCTGCTGGAGCTGACGGTGGACGCGCCTTCACACTGGCAGGTGCTGGGACCGCTGCTGTGGGCGGAATTGGAGCGAACCCACGTCATGGAGCGCACCGGCCGCGCGCGGGGACTTCAGCGCAGGCGTATCCGGCTGGATGGCTCCATCCCAGGCCCCGCGACGCTCTGACGCCGTGAGACAGCGCCTGCGCGCCCGGAGCCCCTCGGGCTTCCACGGGAGCGCGTCCCTTCCGTCCGGAGCGAGGCGCCTCGACGAAGCGCCGAGGCGTCATCCTCCGCGCTGACTACTCCTCAAGGATGAACTTGCGCGGGTTCTGCCCGATGCCGTTGACGCGGACCTCGTAGTGGAGGTGCGGGCCGGTGGAGCGGCCGGTGTTGCCGACGGCGGCGATGTGCATGCCGCGCTTCACCTTGTCGCCGGCCTTCACCAGCATCTTCGACAGGTGGCCGTAGCGCGTCTTGATGCCGTACCCATGGTCGATGACGAGCACGTTGCCGTAGCCGCCCTCCAGGCCCGCGAACACCACCGTGCCGTCCGACGGCGCGAAGACCTCCTTGCCGTGCGGCGCCGCGATGTCCATGCCGCCGTGCATGACACGGTCCGCGGTGTACGGGTCCAGGCGCGAGCCGAAATCGCTCGTCACCCAGCCGCGCGCGGGCCAGATGGACGGCGTGGAGGCCAGCAGCGACTTCTGGTCCTGGAAGTAGGCCTGCAGCTCCTGGAGGCTCTGCTCCTGGCGGGTGGCCTCCGCGCTCAGCCGGTCCAACCGGCCCATCAGCGCCTTGGGCGTCTCCGTGGAGGTCAGCTGCGTGAACTGCGTGTCTGTGGCCGGCGCGGACGTGCCCGCCTCGGGCTCCGTGGGGCCCATGGCCAGGTTGCGCTGCGGATCGGACAGCAGCGTCACCGCGCGCAGCTTCTGGTCGAAGCGCTCCACCCGGTCCAACGTGGAGCCGATGTGCTCGATGCGCTCACGCACCGACTTGAGCTGCGAGCGCAGCGTCAGGTTCTCTTCACGAAGGATGCGGTTCTCGGAGGCGTCCGCGGCCACCTGGAAGTAGTGCACGCTCGCACCCACGCCCAGTCCCACCACGAGCATCAGTCCCATCCCCACCTGGGTGAAGAAGGACCGCTGAATGGTGTACCGCTTGACCGGAGCGTCATGGTCCGGAATCACCATCAGTGTGAAGGACTTTTTCGCCACGGGACAGCTCCCCTGCTTGCGTGGGACTACTGGCGCAGCAAGCTAAGTCGCTTGCTCGCGCGCAACACCTCCCCCCGCCGCCTACCCCTCCCGCTTCGTCGCCCACCGGCATTTCGACTCGGCTGGAAACGTTGGGGCAGCTACCACTCAGATTCCAAGAGTGTCAAGGTCAACAGACCCGCAGGGAGGTCTGTCGGCCACGTCCAGACTCTGGGTGCGTCAGGCCTCCACCCGCACGACGATGACGGTGATGTTGTCGTCGCCGCCACGCTCGTTGGCGAAGTCGACGAGGCGCGCGGGGACTTCATCGAAGGTCCGCGCCTTCACCACCGTCTCATGAATCTCCCGGTCCTCCATCATGTTCGCGAGGCCATCCGAACAGAGGAGGAAGACGTCGCCGGGCTCTGACACCAGCCCCATGACGTCCACCTGCACCTCCTCCTCGAAGCCGACGGAGCGGGTGATGATGTTCTTGTAGCGGGAGTGCTTCGCCTCTTCCGGGGTAATCATCCCCGCCTTGATCTGCTCGTTGACCAGCGAGTGGTCCTCGGAGATCTGCTGGATGAGGTCGCCGCGGATGAGGTACGCGCGGCTGTCACCTACATGGGCGAAGAAGACGTGCTCGTCGCGCACCACCAGGGAGATGACGGTGGTGCCCATGCCGGACAGCCGCGCGTCTTCCTGCGCGGCCGTGAAGATGGCCAGACAGGCCCGCTCCACGGCGGTGCGCAGCGCCTCCGGAATCGGAGAGTCCTGGAGGTTCGGGACGGAAAGGAAGGGGTTGTCCTTGCCTTCCCGCGCCCGGCGCATCTCCTTGTCGATGGTCTCCACCGCGATGCGGGACGCAGTACCGCCGCCCGCATGGCCGCCCATACCGTCGGCCACGACGTAGAGCTGGAGCTCATCATCAATGAGGAAGCTGTCCTCGTTGTGATTACGTTTACGCCCGACATCCGTCAGGCCGGCGGAGATTATTTTCAAGCGGGAGGCCGCGGTCTGCCCTGCGGTGCTGGACACACCCGGGATGCTATGTGAGGCCCAAGGATGGGGCAAGGACGCGGATGCACCTGACGCACTTCACGCAGTGCGTCGGAGCCGCCCCCGGGGGGCCCCCTCCGGTCCGGACTCCCTGCGGGCCCGGGTCCCCAGCGCCCTGTTGGCCGAACGCACCAGGGCCTCCGCCGCTCCCAGGGCCTCACGCGTCACCTCCACGCCCGACATCATCCGTGCCAGCTCCCGGGTCCGCTCCGCCCCTGCCTCCAGCACCACCACCTCCGAGACAGTGCGCTCGCCCTTGAGGCCCTTGCGGATGAGCAGGTGCGCATCCGCATAGGCGGCCACCTGCGGCAGGTGGGTGATGCAGAGCACCTGACGGTGACTGCTCACGTCCTTGATCATCCGCCCCACCACGTCCGCGATGGCGCCACTGACGCCCGCGTCCGCTTCGTCCAGGATGTAGCACCCGCCCCCGTCGCTGTCGGCCAGGGCCTTCTTGAGCGCCAGCAGCAGTCGGCTCGCCTCACCGCCAGAGGCCACCTTCGCCAGCGCGCGCGGCGGCTCGCCGGGGTTCGCGCTGAAGAAGAACTCCACGTCGTCCGCGCCGTCCGGGCGCAGCGACTCCGACGGCGTCACCCGCACCTCGAAGGCCGCCTTGCCCATGGCCAGCTGCCCCAGGCCCTCACGCACCTGCGCGGCGAACGTCACCGCGCTGGCCGTGCGCGCCCGTGTCAGCGCCGCGGCGGCCTTCCGGGCCCGCTCCTCCACCTTGCGGCGGTCGGCGGCCAGCTCCTCCAGGATTTCCTTCCGGTTCTCCAGCGTGCCCAGCTCCACCTCGAGCTCGCCCTGCTTCTTCAGCAGGCCCTCCAGGTGCGTGCCGTGCTTGCGGCACAGGCGCTTGAGCGCGTCCAGCCGCTCCTCCACGTCCGCCAGCCGCGAGGGGTCCAACTCCAGCCCCTCCACGTAGCGGTTGAGCCGGCGCTGTGCCTCCTCCAGCTCCGACAGCGCGGCGCTCAGCGCCTGCGCCACCGGCGCCAGCGTGTCGTCACACTTCACGGCTTCGTGCACCAGCCCCAGCGCGCGGCCCACCGTCTCCACGGCGGACTGCTCCTCGCCGGACACCAGCAGCTCCGCTTCCGCGGCGTGGCGCTTGAGCTTCTCCGCGCCGCCCAGCCGCTTGCGCTCCGCGTCCAGCCGCGCGTCCTCGCCGGCCTCCGGGTCCAGCCGCGTGATTTCGTCGAGCTGGAAGCGCAGGAACTCGGCGCGCTCGCGCACCTTCGCCTCGTCTCCGCCCAGCGCCTCCATGCGCGCGTCCACCTCACGCAGGCCGGTGTACTCCCGGAAGTAGGCCGCCAACCCCTCCTCCAGGTTGCCGTACCTGTCCAGCAGCACCCGGTGCAGGCCCGAATCAAAGAGGCTGACGTGCTCGTGCTGGCCGGCGATGTCCACCGCCCCGCGCGTGAGCTTGCCCAGCACGCCCACTGTCACCAGTGAGCCGTTGACGTAGGCCTTGCCACGCCCGGTGCGTCCCAGCACCCGGCGCACCAGCACCTCATCCCCCAGGTCCGGCAGCCCCAGGTCCTCCAGCCGGGCCTCCAACGCGGGAGTCCGCGCGAAGACGCCCTCCACGGACGCCTCCTCACAGCCGGCGCGAATGACATCCGCGTCGGCGCGCCCCCCGAGCAAAAGGCCCAGTGCATCCACGAGGATGGACTTGCCCGCGCCTGTCTCACCCGTGAGGACGGTGAGGCCGGCGCCGAACGCCACCTCCACCTCCTCGATCACCGCTACGTTCGAAATCCGCAGACCCAGCAGCACGCGCGCCCTCCAATGTCCGTACGACGGCTCTGGTACCTGAACACCCTAGCAGGTTCGACTGACACTGCACAGGCGTTCGGGTTGAGCGCACGGATGGCGGGCCCCCAAGCTCGCAAGTCCTTAGATTTCCGTGAAGAGCTCCTGGATGTCCTGCTCCGTGAGCGTCCGGCCCAGCTCGTCGGTGTCTCCGCCGAGCACGCCAGCGGCCAGCTCCCGCTTGCGGCGCTGGAGGGCGAGGATCTTCTCCTCCACGGTGCCGCGGGTGATCAGCTTGTAGCTGATGACGGCGCGCGTCTGGCCGATGCGGTGCGTCCGGTCCGTGGCCTGGTCCTCCACGGCGGGGTTCCACCACGGGTCGAAGTGGATGACGTAGTCGGCCGCGGTGAGGTTCAAGCCGGTGCCGCCCGCCTTGAGGGAGATGAAGAAGAGCGGCGGACCGTCCGGGTTGTTGTACTCGTCCACCTTGCCCATGCGGTCCTTGGTGCGACCGTCCAGGTAGAGGTAGCGCAGGCCCTTCTTGTCCGCCTCCTGCTTCAGCAGCTCCAGCATCTCCGTGAACTGGCTGAAGACGAGCGCGCGGTGGCCTTCCGCCACCAGGTCCTCCACCAACTGGAGGAAGCGCTCCACCTTCGCGCTGGGCGGCATCAGGGTGCCGGGCGGCATCTTGAGCAGGCGCGGATCGCAGCACACCTGCCGCAGGCGCATCAGCGCGGCCAGGATGGACACGCGGCTGCGCTTGAAGCCCACCTTCTCGATGCTCTCATGCACCTTGCGGCGGCTCTCATCCAGCACCTCGCGATAGAGCGCGGCCTGACCGGGCTCCATCTCGCACCAGGCGACGCTCTCTGTCTTCGGCGGCAGGTCCTTGGCCACCTCCGTCTTCAGGCGACGCAGGATGAAGGGCTGGATGCGGCGGCGCAGCCGGTCCCTCGCGATGTTGTCGTTGGCCACCTGGATGGGCTGCTCGTAGCGGTCCCCGAAGCCATCCGCGCTGCCGAGGAAGCCCGGCATCAGGAAGTCGAAGATGCTCCAGAGCTCCGACAGGCGGTTCTCCAGGGGCGTACCGGTGAGCGCCAGACGCGTCTCGCTGGGGAGCGCCTTGCACGCCTGCGCGGTGGCGCTGCCCGCGTTCTTGATGTTCTGCGCCTCGTCCAGAATGATGTAGCGGAAGCCCACCTGGGACAGCTGGTCCAGATCACGGCGGACCAGCGCGTAGGACGTGAGGACCAGGTCCATGTCCTTCAGGTCCTCGGCCCGCTCCTTGCGGTCCTGACCGTGCCACACCATCGTCTTGAGGCCCGGCGTGAAGCGCTCGGCCTCGCGCTCCCAGTTGGCCAGCACGCTGGTGGGCGCCACCACGAGCGACGGCTTGCGCCCCTCGTCGTTGGCCACCTTCTGCATCAGGCTGAGCGACTGGATGGTTTTTCCCAGACCCATGTCGTCCGCGAGGATGCCGGACAGGCCGTGGCGGCGCAGGAACCAGAGCCAGGACAGGCCCGCCTCCTGGTAGTGGCGCAGCGTGGCCTGGAGCCCATCGGGCACGGACACCTTCGGCACGCCGGCCGTCTCGCGCAGCTCCAGCATCGCCTGGCGCGCCTTGGCCTCCACCTCGGTGAACTCCCCCAGGTCCGCAAGCAGGTCCAACGCGACGGCCTGGTGCAGCGGCAGCCGCGTGCGCGAGCGGCCCGGCAGCGCGCCGGCCTCCTCGAGCAGGTCCGCCACGCGCTTGATTTCGACGGGGTCCGCCTCCGCGAAGCTCCCATCCTTCAGGGGGACGAAGCGGCGGCCGGAGTCCAGCCACATGCGCACCGCGCCCAGGTCCACGGCCTGGTCGTCGGTGACGAACTCCGCATCCAGGTCGAACCATTGCACGCCGCTCATGCCCACGCGGATGCGCGGCTTGAGATTGGGACGCAGGCGCACCTTGGGGGCCTGCACGCCAAAGCGCTCCCAGTCCTCGGGGAGCGAGGCCAGGCCCCGAGCCCAGAACTCCAGCGCGGTGTCGCCCGTGGCGTCGAAGACCTGCGCCTGCGGCTCGAAGCGCAGGCCCAGATCCAACAGCAGCTTCCCCGCGCCGCGCTCCAGCTCCTCGCGACGCCGGTACAGCTTGCGGCTGTCCCCGCCCACGCCGCTGGCGTAGCCCAGGTGCGTGGCCGTGGGGGACACCGGCACCGTCGTGTGGCCGTACTTCGCGGCCAGCTGCACCTTCACGCGCTCGGGGCTGCCCTCCAACGTGAGCATGAAGCGAGGCTCCACGCTCTCGTCCACGTCGATGTCGTCCGCCTTCAGCGCCATGCGGAAGCGCGGCAGGTGCGCGGCGAAGAAGGTCAGCACCCGATCCAGCTGCCCCGAGGGGAAGGACATGCTGGGCTCGAGCAGCCACTTGCGCAGCAGCCGCGGCGGGAAGTCCGGCTCCACCGGGTGCAGGTTCTGCGCCTGGATGACCCAGGTGCGCCGGCCCGACAGGAGGATGACGTCCTTGAGCGCGTAGCTCGCGTTGTCCGGGAAGAGCAGCTCGATGCGCGCGGTGGCGCCGTCCGGGCGGGACTCCAGATGAATCTGGGGCCGCACCGGCACCTCGGTGTTGATGAGCGCCGTGCCACGGTAGATGACGCGGCGGTGGCGCAAGAGCTCCAGCGCCTCGCTCAGCTCCTCGTCGGACAGGACCAGGCGCGAGTCATAGCGGTGCTCGTGGCGCGACAGCAGCATGAAGACGCGCTCGTCCGCGGGGGAGATGCGGCCCCCCGTCTGCAACAGGCGCTTGACGTGGATGGGGCCCTTCGTCTGCGCGTCCTGCCGGCGCACGTCGACGATCCACTGCCGCGTGCTGCCGTTCCCCGTGCTGGCGGCCGTGAGGCGGTAGAAGAATTCGTAGTCGGGCTGAGAAGACAGACCGAGCCAGCTCTCCACCTTGGCCAGGGCCGGGAGGCTGACCGGGTCGCCGCCCGACTGCATCGGCTCCACATGGGGCTCGTCATCGACGACGGCCTCCTTCGGCTCGGGAGCGGCGGCGACAGGCTCCGCCGGGCGAGGTGCGGGCGGTCCGGGCGGACGGAAGCGCGCGGCGTAGATGAGTGCCGCGGCCACCACGTGCTTGCAGTGGGGGCCTTCGACATTCCACGACGGGCAGGTACAGGTCGACGTGGCTCGGCCGTTACCCAGATGCAGGGCCGTCTGATACCGCTCGCCGGACGAACCGGCGACCTGGGCGCTGATGCGGTCCCCTTCACGATTGAGGCCGAAGACGCGGCGCGACTCCGCCACCTCTCGCCCCTGCTTGAAGGTCGCGGGTTGAACTTCGGCCTTCAGGGCACGGAGCCACTGGGTGTCCTGAGGCGGGAGGATCTCTCGAATATCGGCGGTGGATTGCACGGCTGGCACAGGCCCCAGGCTCCAAATCGCCGGGGAACCCGTTGAACTACCACAGCAACGAGGCTCCCGGTCGCGGGAAAAATCAATGCGTCCGCCAGCAGAGTCCGCCGCTGGCATCAAGCTGTGAGAGCATCAACCCCCGCCATGGCCCGGACCGTCCGCTTTCGCGCCTCCGAAACTCGCCCGCTCTTCGGGGAAGCGTCCGGCGCGCCGAGCCGACGCGCCGCCCCTCCCCCCAGAGGCGGGCCTCCCACCTGGGAGGCCATTTCGCGCGGGAACTGCTCCCGGCGGGCAGGGGTTCGTCGCCATGGAGACAGAGCAGGCGGCCGTCCGAGCCACCCGCCTCCCGGTCCTCCCCTTCCC
>NZ_JABXEO010000054.1:0-58314 GCF_013372585.1 Myxococcus sp. AM010 | reverse complement strand
GGGCCACGGCCCCCTCCTGCTTCGGAGGCGGCCGTGGCCCTGGCGTCCAGCACGCCCGCGCCCGCCATCGCCGCCCCGGTGGTGCCAACGCCTCCCGCGCCCGTGGGCTTCCGGCCTCGCGCGGACCGGACGTTTCGCGAGCAGGTGGAGGACGCGGAGCGGGAAATCATCCAGTACGTGCTTTCCCATACACACGACAACGTGACGGAAGCCGCGCGGCTGCTCGATTTGGAGCGGGGGCACTTCTACAAAAAAATGAAGGCCTTGGGCTTGCGGCGGGGACAGAGCGAATCGTGACTGTCTGACATTCATTCTCCCCGACGACCGGTTCCCACTCATTCCCAGACAGTCCATGGCGGACATCGACGTGATGCCACCGGGCATGAAAAGACCCGGAGCCTCGGCGTCTCCGCCGCGCTCCGGGCCTTCTCCAACGCAGCGGCCTCAGCTCAGGGTCGCGATGCCCTCGCCCAGCAAGTCCGCCTCGCGGCCCCGGCGCGACGGATAGCGGTCACCGAAGTCCTCCAGGTTGGCCTTCGCGTCGTCCCACCGCTGCTCCGTCACCTGCGCGAAGAAGTTGGGCGTGGCCGTCTTCAGCGAGCCGTACTGGAAGCCCACGGAGGCAATCACCGTCTGCATCTCCCGCGGCAGCTCCGCGAACCTCGGCCGGCTGCCACCGTCCGCGGCGTTCAGGCGGTCAACCTCGGTGTTGTACTCATTGACCACGTTGTCCAGCGCCTCGCCCTTCACGGCCCGGTCCAGCTCCTTGACCTCGTCCGCCGTCAGGTTCAGCGGGTTCTCCGCCAGGAAGTCCGCGGCGTCCTGGCCCTGCTTGCCCAGGTAGGGCTCCAGCTTCGTCTTCAGCGCGTCCGACAGCCCCAGCCGGTCCAGGTCGGCCATGTCCCGCGCGCCCAGGTCCACGCCCGTGCCCACGGTGACGCCGCTCTTGCTGCCCGTCGCGTCCGGGACATAGCCATCCTGCACCGCCCGGCCCTCCTGCTCGGCGATGAAGTCCCAGTCGACGTCAGGCTCCGTCGCGGCGGCAACTTCACCCTCCGCCAGCACCGCCTGGGCTTCGGCCGCCGGCTGCAGCTGCTTCGCCGCATGGGCGGGCCGCGAATCCCAGCCGTCCTTCACCGAATAGCCCTTGGCCTGGTTCTGCTCCGGCTGCCGCGCGTCCTCCCGCCGGTTCGCCTCGTTCCGGAGGCCGCGGGTGGAGTCCCCTCCAGATACCCGCGATTCGCGCTGGGAGCTTCTCGAAGACGAAGAGCGATCGATTCCAGTCATGGCAAGTCCTCACTGAGTCCGTGGAAAATCCACCTACAGTGCGGAGACTGCCACCTACATCTCCCCCCATCAAGCCGCAGTGCGTGATTTCACCTGAATTCAACCTACATCCGCCATTCGCAACAAACCTGTAACAGCCGCGGCCCCCACCACCACGAAGATGAAGGGCAGCTTCCGCCACGCCAGCACGGCGCCAGCGAGCACTCCCGCCGGACGTGCCCAGCCCGAAAAGCCCCCGTTCGACGTCAGCGTCGCCGTGGCCACCAGCGCGGTGAGCAGCGCGACCGCGGAGAGGGACAGCAGGCCCTGGACCCGCGCGGACACCCGCAGGCGCTGGCTCAGCAGCGGGCCCGCGAGCCGGAAGGCATAGGTGCCCGCGGCCAGAACCAGGATGGGGAGCAGCGTCATCGCAGCACCAGCCCGAGCGCCAGCAGCGAGAGCAGCACGGGAACCCCCGCGGGAAGGAAGGGCGTGGTGGCGAGCGCGATGAGTGCCGCGCCTCCCGCCACCCAGCGTGCCCGGGCAGCCGCCGCGCGGGCTTCATGAGCACGGGCTGTCTCGACTCCACCCTCCGCGGGACCGGGTTCGGCGCTCGGAGGTTTGGCGGGGGCGGTCAGTGACGGCAGCAGCAGCGCCAGCAACCCGGCGGGAAACGCGGCATCGAGCCCCATCGCCTCCGGGCTGCCCAGCGCCGTTCCCGCCAGGGCGCCGGCGATGACGCCCACGTTCCAGGCAGTGAACAGCGCCCCGCCGCACAGCCAGTACGCCGCCTTGCGACGCTCCGGCGTGGGCTGCGCGAGCGCGAACGCCACGGACTCGTCCACCATCAGGTGCGTGCCAATCAGCCGCACGGGCCAGTGCTTTCCAAGCACGTCCGGAATCGCCAGGCCGAACGGCAGGTGCCTCGCGTTGAGCAGCAGCCCCGCGATGACCGCGGCCACGGGGCTGCCACCGCCCGCCACCACCCCCACTGCCATGAACTGCGCACCGCCCGCGAAGACGAGCAGGGACATGGCCGACGCGACCCACACCGACAATCCCGACGCCACCGCGATGGCACCGAACGAAGCTCCGATGACGCCAGACGCGGCGGCAATCGCCGCGACATCCCGAACAAGACTTCGCTCCACATGCCCCATGGCCATGGCGCGCATCCATGAAACGAAGGCACGGGCCGGTCAACGACGAACACCGGCGCGGACCTCGCGCTCCCGGCCGTCAAGCCGACGAGCCCTCGCGTGCGCGCTGCGCCCACCCAGCGGCACATTTCTACTGCCCGTCGCCTCGACCGCCGCCACGGCGTGAAACGAAGGGCAACCGGGCTTCAAGTGACCCACCCACGTTGTGCTCGGGGGCGCTTTCAGGGGCTGAACAAGCCGACGGGACGTGGGAGAGTCCGCGGTGATGAGTACGGGCTCCATCCTTGGCATCGACTTCGGGACCACCAACACCGCCGCGGCCTTCTTCGACAAGGCCGGCAAGCTTCGCGTCGTTCCGGTGACGGACAAGAGCGTCACGCTGCCTTCCGTCGTCTGGTTCCACGCGGCGGACAAGGCCATCGTCGGCCACGCCGCGCGCCGGCAAATCATTGACGACCCGCGCCACACCGTCTTCGGCGCCAAGCGCTTCCTGGGCCGCCGCTTCCAGTCCGAGTACGTCACGCAGCACAAGGACAAGTACGCCTTCGAGCTCGTGGAGGCCGAGGACGGCTACACGGCCGTGACGATGTACGGGAAGCAGACGTCGCTGACGGACGTGGCGCACCTCATCATCCAGCAGATTCTCACGCTGGCGAACCACGCCGCCGGAGCGCCCTTCCGCGAGTGCGTGCTCACCGTGCCCGCGCACGCCAGCAGCCGCCAGCGCGCGGCGGTCCGCCACGCCGCGGAGCAGGCCGGGCTCCAGGTGCGCGCCATCGTCAACGAGCCGACGGCGGCGGCGCTCTACTACGCCAACCTGCGCAACCCCGAGCAGACGGTGATGGTGTTCGACCTGGGCGGCGGCACCTTCGACGCCACCCTGCTCGCGGTGCAGAACAAGGTGGTGAAGGTGCTGGCCACCGGCGGTGACGCCTTCCTGGGCGGCGCCAACTTCGACGAGCGCATCGTCGAGATGCTGGTGGACGACTTCCAGCAGAAGCACGGCATCGACCTGCGCGGGAACAAGGTCGTGATGCAGCGGCTCGTCTTCGCCGCCGAGTCCGCGAAGATGTCGCTGAGCCAGCGCGACGCCACGGTGCTCCGCGTGCCGTGCATCGCCCAGAAGGACGGCGGCTTCATCGACTTCGACTACACGCTCACCCGCAAGCGCCTGGAGGAGATGGTCTTCCAGCTCATCGAGCGCACCGCCTCCGCCTGCGACGATGTGCTGGAGCGCGCGCAGCTGAAGCCCGACCAGATTGACGAGCTCGTCCTGGTCGGCGGCCAGACGCGCATGCCCGCCATCCGTCAGCGCTTCTCCCACTTCAAGCGCCTGTCCTCCGACAAGGAGGTCCACCCGGAGCTCGGCGTGGCGGTGGGCGCGGCCATCCTCGGCCGGAACCTGGCGCGCGGAATCTCGGGCCTGGCGGACGTGGTGCCCATGCCCATCAGCATCATGGTCCCCGGCGGCGCGCAGCACGAGGTCATCCCCGCCAACACCCCCGTGCCCGCGACGAAGTCCGTGACGCTGGAGCTGCCGATGATTCCCGGGCCGCTCTCCATCGCCCTGTTCGAGGCGCTGGACACCACCACCGTGGACCGCGAGCTGCTGGGCACCGTCCGCGTCGAGCTGGACTGGCGCACCACCCACAAGGGCCCCACCACGCTGGAGCTCCGCATGGGCCAGGACTTCGTCCTAGGCGCCGCGCTCGTCTCGCCGCAGGGCGCCCGGCATCCGCTGACCATCAGCGATATGCGCGCGCCCAAGCGCTCCGCGTAACGCAGCGTGACGCACGCCGCCGTGCGAGGATGCGCGGGCGACCTGGGAGGTCCATGGCATGGTGGGCAAGTCCGCGGTGGGTTTGACGTTGATTCGCGTGGTGTTCGGTCTCTCGCTGGCGCTGGGACACGGCCTGTCCAAGCTCACTGGCGACATGAGCAGGTTCGCGGCGGGCGTGGCGCAGCTCGGCTTCCCGTTCCCGACGTTCTTCGCCTGGTGCGCCACGCTGGCGGAGTTCCTGGGCGGGCTGCTGGTGGCCGTGGGCCTCTTCACGCGCCCGGCGGCGGCGATGGCGGGCTTCACCATGGTGGTGGCGCTCTACCGGCACCGCGCGGACCCCTTCGGCCGCATGGAGCTGGCGCTGCTCTACCTCACCGTCATGGCGGCCATCGCGCTCATCGGCGCGGGGCCGTGGAGCCTCGACGCGAAGGTCCGCCGCCGCGGCTGAGGCGCGCGGCTCAGGCGGCCACGCGCTCCACACAGGCAGGGGTGTCGTTCGCGGGGGAGTTCACCACGCGCGACACCTCGTAGGCCTCCAGTGAATCCTCGGCGCAGGGCACCAGCAGCGGGAGCAGCACCGAGGACTCTTGCGGCTCCGGACGCAGCCACACCTCCTGGGCCTCCGGCGCGAGGATGACGGGCATCCGGTCGTGGATTGGCGCCATCAGCGCGTTGGGGCCGGTGGTGATGAGAGTGCAGGTGTTGAGCACCTCGCCCGTGTCGGGCGCGGTCCACTCCTCCCACAGCCCCGCGAGCGTCAGGAGTTGCCCGTCCTTGCGGTGGAAGTGGAACGGCGTCTTCGGCTTCGTGGACTGCTTCCACTCATACCAGCCATCCACCACGACGAGGCACCGGCGCCGCTTGAGCGCGGAGCGGAAGCTGGGCTTCTCCGCCACCGTTTCGCCTCGGGCGTTGATGAGCTTGTTGCCAATGGCGGGGTCCTTCGCCCAGGACGGCACGAGGCCCCAGCGGAAGGCGTCCAGCATCCGCGCGCCATCATTGGTCACCACGGGCATCAACTGCGTGGGACAGAGATTGAAGCGCGGACGCTCCACGGCGGTACGGATGCCCGCGAGGCCCAGCCCGGTGACAATCTGCTCTGGAGAGGTTCGAACGGTGACACGGCCACACATGGGCAGGAAGTATCGCCCTGGCGGGCCGAATGCCCAAGAAGACGCCTTGCCGGTGCAGCCAAACAGGCGGGTGGCCGCTGCGGTAGCATGGGCGGCATGAGCGACGGACCCAAAAAGAACCCGAAGGTGTTTGGCGTTCCGGTGAAGATTGACCCGTACACGTCGGTCCGGCCCGAACACCCCACCGGCGAGTTCGGGATGCCGACCGCGAAGAAGAAGGATGACAAGCCCTTCGACCCCTTCGCCGTCGTCATCGATTCACCCAAAGGCGGCGGCTGAGCAGCGGAATCCGGAGCCTGCCGCCTGTCCACTGGACTACAACGGGCGGGCCATGAACCGGACTTCACTGCTTTCTCTCTGTGTCGCCGCCTCGCTCGTCGCTTGCACCGAGCGGACCTCCAGCCCCGCCGCCGGAGTCGACTCCGGTGTCGCCGCCGCGCCTGTCGTTCCTGCCGCACCGGACAAGGGACAACCCTCCGCCCCGAGCACGGAGCCCCAGGGCGCGGGGAGCTCGGATGCAGCCGTGCCGGGCGAGGCAACGGCGGGTGCCGCCAATGCCGACTCGGGCGTCGGCGAGTACACGGGAGCGCCAGCCGCGGAGAAGGGCACCTGCTCAGCGGCGAGCTTGTCTCCGCGCGTGGCGCCAGCCGCTCCGGCGTTGCCAGCGCCCGTGGAGTCGATGCGTCAGCGCATCATCGCCGCGTCGGTGGCCTGTGATTACACGGCGCTCAACACCCTGGCGGACGAGAATGGCAAGGCCGTGCGGTTCACCTTCGGCGACGGCACCGACGCGGGCGAGTACTGGCGTGCAGCGGAGAAGCTGGGCAACCCGGAGCTGGCGCGCATCGTCCAGGTCCTGAACCTGCCGTACGCGAAGCAGGGCAACCTCTACTTCTGGCCTGCCGTCCACGTCACTGGCGCGACGTCCGACAAGGATTGGGGCGCGCTCAAGGGCGTCTACCCGGACGAGGAAATCGCGGGGATGAAGGACCAGGGCAGCTACCTCGGCCTGCGCGTGGGCATCACCCCCGAAGGCGACTGGCAGATCGCCGTCGCGGGAGACTGAATCAAGCCACGCGAATCATGTCGGCAGCTTGATGCCAGACAGCCGCTGGAACAGCTCCACGGCGAAGCCGTCCGTCATGCCGGAGATGTAGTCCGTCACGCACAGCAGCCGCTGGTACTTCGACAGCCGGGCCACCGCCTCGGTGATGGCCTCATCCCGGGACGCGGGCGCTTCCGCCGTGTCCCGGGCGTGCTCCGGACGCTGGAAGAGGTCCAATGGCAGCAATTGCCGCAGCTTCTTCTCCTCGCGGTTCGGCGTGTCGGTGATGACCGCCATCGCGAACATGTCCAGCAGCCCGCCCAGCGTCTTGAAGCCCGCGCTCTCAATCTGGAGCACGCGCTCGCTCTCATAGCCGCAGCGCCGCGTGAGGTGGCGGATGGCCTTCAACGGCTTCGCCACGTCGTCATACGCAGCGGCCAACGGCGTCTCCCACGTCCCCTCCTCCATCGCCTCCACGTTCTCCAGGAACACCTTCACGCACGCCTGGATGAGCTCGCCAATCGCCCGCGCTCGCGCCTGCGCCAGCCGCGTCTCTGGATGCGACGGCGGTGGGCGCACGGGGCCATTCACCGGCTTCGGCAACACCGCGTCCAGCAACTCACACGCATCCTTGATGGGAATCAGCCCCAGCTTCGCCGAGTCCTCCAGGTCGATGACCGCGTAGCAGATGTCATCCGCCGCCTCGACGAGGAACGCCAGCGGATGGCGAGAGAACACGCCGGGCTCCCGCTCCACCAGCCCCATGGCCTGGTACGCCTCCAGCGCCAGGGCCTCATCGTCCTGGAAGTAACCGAACTTCTTCTCCGATACGCGCGCCTTGTCCCGCGCCCGCCCACCCGGCAGCACCGACGCGCGCGGGTACTTGCTCATGGCCCCCAGCGTCGCCGCCGTGTAGCGCAGGCCCCCCCGCCGCTCCCGCGACTGGAGCCGGTTGAGGATGCGAAACCCCTGCGCATTGCCCTCGAAGGACTCCAGGTCCTTCCACTGCGCCAGCGTCTCGAACGGGCTCGGCTGGCCACCTGGAGGCACCAGTCGCTGTGACACCCAATGCTGGATGGCCGCCTCGCCCGAGTGGCCGAAGGGCGGATTGCCAATGTCATGCGCCAGGCAGGCCGCCGCGACGATGGTGCCCAGATGGGAGGGATTCACCTTCACGTCACGCGCCAGCAACCCGCGCCCCGCGAGCGCGCCCAGCGAGCGCCCGACACACGAAGCCTCGATGCTGTGGGTCAGCCGAGTGCGCGTGTAGTCGCTCGTGGACAGCGGGAACACCTGCGTCTTGTCGTGCAGGCAGCGGAACTCCGCGGAGAAGACGATGCGGTCATAGTCCCGGTCGTAGTCGGTACGCTCGTCCTGGAGCAGCGCGTCCATGTCACTCGGGACCGTCGCCGGCGCCTCCACCTGCTTCTTCTCCGAGCCCACCCGGTAACCTGAAAGAAGCCGCCGCCAACACTCGGTTCGCCTGCTGCTGCTCACGCCTGCCTCGCTGTGCGAAGGGACCCGGGGTGGCATGCTGCTCCCCTCACGCACCGAGGCAAGTTTTACCAGCCGGGCGGACAGGCCCCCGTCAACCCTCCCATGAGACACCGCGCCGCTGGACGAAGGCGCGGCCCCCGGGCAGCCTCCCGCCCGGCGAACACCGCCAAGCCAACGGAGGCGTCCTCACGTATGAAGCTCAAGGCCCTGTGCATCACCGTGTCGCTACTCACCCTTCCCGGCGTGGCCTCCGCCCAGGGAGGGTTCGGCTCCCTCACCAAGGCCGCGGGCAACGCCGGCAAGTCCGCCGTGGAGAAGCGCGTCAACACCAAGCTGATGGACGAGGGCCGGCAGAACCAGTGCAGCTTCAAGACGGGCACCGCCACGCTCGAAGCTGGCTGCGACGCCAAGCTCAAGAAGCTGACCAACGCCCTCGTCGACGCCAAGAAGCAGCTCGTCGCCGCCGGCCTGAAGTCCTACAAGTTCGAGGTCTCCGGCCACACCGACTCCACCGGTGACGCGGCCAAGAACAAGAAGCTCAGCGAGCAGCGCGCGGAGACCATCGTCAAGGAGCTCATCGCGCGCGGCATCCCCCGGAACGAAATCATCGCCGTGGGCTTCGGCTCCGAGAAGCCGCTGGTGAAGCCCGACGACACCGCCGCCAAGAAGGCGAAGAACCGCCGCTACGAGCTCCAGGTCCGGCTGTAGCGCTCAGCTCGCGCGGGTCCCCGCGGCCACGGGCACCGCGGGCGCGTCCACCACATCCCGCGGCGCGGTCCGGGCCGCGGGAATGAAGGTCATCGCGCGCTCGGCCAGCGCTGTAATCGTGAGTGATGGATTGACGCCCGGGTTGGCGGAGATGGCGGAGCCGTCCACCACGTACAACCCCTCATGGCCAAACACGCGGTGCCGCGAGTCGATGACACCCGTCTCCGCCGAGTCACCCATGCAGCAGCCGCCCAGGATGTGCGCCGTCGTCGGGATGCCCAGCAACGTCTCACTGATGATGGTCATCGGATAGCCGTCCAGCTTGTCCGCCACGCGCCGGGCCAGGTCGAAGGCCTCCGGCATGTTGGCGCTCGGCGCCGGGCCCTCCTGGAGCGCCGTGCTCAATCCCAGCCGCCGCGAGCGCTTCATGCGCAGGTGCCCCTCCAGGGTGCGCATGTAGAGCAGAATCATCGTCCGCCGCGCGAAGTCCGGGACGAACCACGCCTTGAGGAAGCGCAGCGGATGCCGGACCAGCAGGCCCACCAGCCGCGCGAAGCGCTGGAGCATCGTGGCGCCAGACACCTGCGGCGCCATCAGCAACCGGAAGAAGCCCGAGCCCGCCGAGTAACGCACCGGCTCCAGGTGGGACTGGGCATCGGTGTGCAGGATGGAGCCGATGGCGATGCCCCGTGACAAATCCTGCTCCTTGCGGCCGCTCACCACCCCCACGAGCGCCTCGGAGTTGGTGCGCACGCCGTCCCCCAGCCGGTCCGACAAACGCGGCAGTCCGTCCGGGCTCGCCTTCAACTTGAGCAGCAGGTCCAGGGTGCCCAGCACGCCCCCCGCGAAGACGACCTGCTTCGCGGTGAAGCGCACCTTCTTCCGGAAGAAGCGCCGCGCCCCCTGGAGCGCTTCGACTTCGTAGCCTCCCTCCGGCAGCGGTCGCACCCAGGTGACTTCGGTGTCCGCGTGCAGCGTGAGGCCGCGCCACTCCGCCAGGTGGAGGTAGTTCTTGTCGAGCGTGTTCTTGGCGTTGAAGCGGCACCCCAGCATGCACCCGCCACACGCGTTGCAGCCCGTCCGGTCCGGTCCCTCACCGTTGAAGTACGGGTCCTTCACGGTGACACCCGGCTCGCCGAAGTAGACGGCCACGGTGGTGGGCTGGAAGTCCGTGCGGCCCAGGTCCGCGCCCACGTCCTGGAGCACCTGGTCTGGCACGGTGCGCAGTGGATTCGGCGTGGCGCCCAGCATCCTCCGCGCGGTGGTGTAGTGCGGCGCCAGCTCCTCCTTCCACGCGGCGAGGTGGCCCCACGAGGTGGCCTGGAAGAAGTCGTCCCGGGGGATGGGGAGCGTGTTGGCGTACACGAGCGAGCCGCCGCCCACGCCCACGCCCGACAGCACGGTGACGTGGCGGAAGAACGTCATCTCGAACAGGCCCCGCCACCCCAGCGTGGGCTTCCAGAACCAGCGCTTCAGCTCCCAGTTCGTCTTCGGGAAGTCCGGGGCGCGCAAGCGCCGCCCCTTCTCCAGCACCACGACGCGGTAGCCCTTCTCGGTCAGCCGCAGCGCGCTGACGCTGCCGCCGAACCCCGAGCCGATGATGAGCCAGTCGCAGTCCATGGCCGTCCTGCCTCCCCTTGGGCACCACTCTACGACAAAGGGATGCGTCAGCCCGGCGCGGAGATTCAGGCGGTGCGGGGAACGAAGCGCCTGCCCGCCCAGCACACCTTCACCCCGGGTCTGTCTTCTTTCCAACACTCCAAGCCACCCGCAGAAAGCCTTTATTTCTCGAAAAGCAGAGGCTCCTCCCCGCAGCCCGACCCCCGTGCTGCAACGCAATGTCGTGCCCCTGGAG
This sequence comes from Myxococcus sp. AM010, assembly GCF_013372585.1. Classification (NCBI taxonomy): domain Bacteria; kingdom Pseudomonadati; phylum Myxococcota; class Myxococcia; order Myxococcales; family Myxococcaceae; genus Myxococcus; species Myxococcus sp. AM010. Next base: position 47,870 of record NZ_JABXEO010000054.1, on the reverse strand, counting down.
GAGCAATGCGGATGAAGACCTGGATGCCGGTCTCGCTGTTGCTGCTGAGTGCCCCGCTGGCCCTTGCCGAGCCGCTCAAGGCAAAGCCAGACGACAAGACTGTCTGGATTGCGATTGGCACGGACGCCATCGCGCCCATGCAGGAGACCTTCGCGGACGAAGGCTGGAGCGTGCCCACCGCCCTCAAGCAGCAGGAGCACGCGGGCGTGTTCCAGCTGAAGGAGTCCCAGCTGTCGCGGCTGGCGGTGATGATGCACGAGAAGTTCGACCGGTGCGCGGGCTTCATCACCTATGAGACGCAGGAGGAGGCCCTGGCGTCCCTGGCGCCCGTGTCCCCCAAGGCGACCCAGAAGGCCGTCAGCTACACCCTGACCAACGCGGCGACCGTGAACTCGCTGATGGGTGCGCTCTCTGCCGCGAACATCCGCACCACCATCGCCGAGCTGTCCGCCTTCCCCACGCGCAGCCAGACGTCGCAAGGGGGCGTGGACGCCGCGGCCATGCTCCTGACGAAGTGGCGGGGCTACGTCACCGGCGCGGGGCGCACGGACGTCACCGTGGCGTACTACCCGCACACGGGCTGGCGGCAGCCCTCGGTCATCCTCACCATCCCCGGCACCACGCTGCCCAACGAGGTCGTCGTGGTGGGCGGCCACCTGGACTCCATCAGCTCCACCAGCGCCGCGCCCGGCGCCGATGACGACGCGTCCGGCATCGCGACGTTCACCGAGGTCATCCGCGCCGCCATGGCCCGCGGCTACCGGCCCCAGCGCACGGTGAAGTTCATGGCCTACGCCGCGGAGGAGACAGGCCTGCGCGGCTCACGTGAAATCGCCCTCTGGCACAAGAACAACAACATCAACGTCGTGGGGGTGATGCAGCTCGACATGACGAACTTCAAGCACCCCAACGCCACCTCGGATGTGGGCATCGTCACCGACAACACCAACTCCGCCCAGAACCAGTTCATCCGAAACCTGATAACGACGTACGTCGGCGTGCCGTTCACCAATACGACGTGCGGCTACGGGTGCTCGGACCACGCCTCCTGGCACAACCAGGGCTTCGCGGCCTCCATCCCCTTCGAGGGGACCGTCGTCCAGAAGAACCCCAACATCCACACCTCGCGGGACACCCTGGCGAACTCCGACACCACCGCCGCGCATGCGCTCAAGTTCTCCAAGATTGCCGCCGCCTACGTCGCCGAGCTGGCCAAGGGCGGCATGCCGTAGCACCTGAAAGCCCAGGGGCCCCGGCGCGAGACATGCTTCGGGGCCCCACACCTGCATCGCCAGTTTTAGCGGGATTACAACTTTGGTCGCATCTGGACTAGCCTGCGCGCAATGGGCTTGATTCAGAATCCACCGCTGAGCCACGTATCCCTTCGTCGCGTCCTGGCACTGGCTCGTCCCGAGTGGAGGCTGCTCTTGCTCGGGACGTGCTTCCTCTTCATCGGGAGCGCGGGAGGCCTGCTCTTTCCACAGGCCATCCGGGTCATCCTTGATGAAGCCTTGACGACCGCCACGATTGACCGGGTGAATGACACCACCCTGTGGATGCTGGGGGTGTGTCTCATCCAGTCGGTGGCCATCGGGCTGCGCTTCGCCTTCTTCAACCTCGCGGGTGAGCGCATTGTCAGCAACCTGCGGGAGCGGCTGTATCGCAGCTTGCTGGAGCAGGAGCTCGCGTTCTTCGACCAGCACCGCACGGGCGGGCTCACCAGCCGGCTGTCCACGGACACCGCCCTCATCCAGGGCGCCGTCAGTACGCACATCGCCATCATGCTCCGCAACGCGACCACGTTGTTTGGCGGGCTGGCGCTGCTGTTCTACACCTCGCCCCGGTTGACGCTCGTCATGCTGGCGGTCGTCCCCCCCGTGACGCTGGGGGCGCTCTTCTACGGCCGCAAGGCCCGGCAGCTCTCACGAGACGCCCAGGCCGCGGTGGCCGAGGCCAATGAAGTCGCCGCCGAGTCCCTCTATGGCATCCAGACGGTCCAGGCCTTCGTCGCCGAAGACGCGGAGCGCCGGAGCTATGGCCGCGCCATCAACAAGGCCCTGGCGCTGGCGCGCACGAGAATCGTCTCCTCGGGCTACTTCATGGGCGGGACGGGCTTCACCGGCCTGGCTTCGACACTGCTCGTCTTCTGGTATGGCACGCACATGGTCGTTTCGGGCGACATCACGGTGGGCGGACTGACCTCCTTCCTGATGTACACGCTGATGGTCGTCATGGCCGTCAGCGCCCTGAGCGAGCTGTGGGCGGAGTTCATGAAGGCCGGCGGCGCCACCGAGCGCGTCTTCGAGCTCATCGACCGCACGCCCGCCATCTCCGTCAGCGGCGGCGAGCGGCCCGCGCACATGGAAGGCCACCTGCGCTTCCGCGACGTCAGCTTCAGCTACCCCACGCGCCGGGACGTGCCTGTCCTCAAGGGCCTGGACCTGGACGTCGCCCCCGGTGAAGTCGTGGCGCTGGTGGGACACTCGGGCGCGGGCAAGTCGACCATCGCCTCGCTGCTGATGCGCTTCTACGACCCGGACCAGGGGGCCCTCCTCGTTGACGGGGCGGACCTGCGAACGCTCGACGTCCGCTGGCTCCGTCAGAACATCGGCATCGTGTCGCAGGAACCCACGCTCTTCTCGGGCAGCATCGCCGACAACATCCGCTACGGCCGCACCGACGCCACCGATGAGGAAGTGGAAGCCGCGGCCCGCATCGCCAACGCCCACGACTTCGTGAGCCGGTTTCCAGAGGGCTACCGCACGCGCGTCGGCGAGCGGGGCATCCAGCTGTCGGGTGGGCAGAAGCAGCGCGTCGCCATTGCCCGCGCGGTCCTCAAGGATCCGCGGCTGCTCATCCTGGACGAGGCCACCAGCGCGCTGGACTCCGAAAGCGAGCACCTGGTCAAGGAGGCGCTGGACCGGCTCATGGTGGGGCGCACCACCCTCATCATCGCCCACCGCCTGTCCACCGTGGCGGGCGTCGACCGCATCTTCGTGCTGGACCAGGGCCGCGTCGTCCAGCACGGAAACCACGAGGCGCTCATCACCCAGGACGGACTCTACAAGCGCCTCGTGGAGCGGCAGTTCATCGCCGCCTGAGCCTCACTGCTCGCGCATGGCCATGCTGGGTGGGACGCGCGCGGCGCGCCAGGCGGGCACATAACCCGCCACCAGCGCCACGAAGAGCAGCACGAAAGCCGTCCCGGCGAAGATGAGCGGGTCCGCGGGGCTGACCTCGAAGAGCAGCTTCGACAGGCCACGCGCCAGGAGCAGCGCCAGCACGGAGCCGATGATGACCCCCAGCCCGGCGAGCCGCAGCGCCTGGCTCAAAATCAACCAGAAGATGCTCACCTCCCGCGCGCCCAGCGCCATGCGCACGCCAATCTCCGTCCGCCGCTGGGTGACGGAGTAGGCCATGATGCCGTAGACGCCCCCTGCGGCCAGCAGCAGCGCCACACCCGCGAAGAGCCCCAGCAGCGCGGCGAGCAGGTGCCGGGAGCCGAACGACTCCGCGATGAGCGCTTCCAAGGGCCGTGGTGACGGCGGTGGTTGCTCGGGGTCCAGCGAGGCCATCCCCTCACGCAAGGACAGCCCCAGCGACGACGCCGCGGTTGCCGCTCCGCCCACCGCCACCATCACCACCATGGCGTCACGCGGGGCCTGGGCCAGCGGCAGGTAGAACTCCGGCACGGAGGAGCGCACCTGCCCGCGCCACAGCGCCCGGACATCGCCCACCACGCCAATGACCTCCCACGGCTCCGCGCCGCCCGCGAAGAAGCGCTTGCCCAGCGGCGACTCACCGGGCCAGAAGCGCCGCGCCAGGGCCGAGTTGATCATCGCGACCCGGGGCGCCTCCTCCACGTCCAACGCGCTGAAGTCGCGCCCCTCGTGCAAGGGGATGCCCATGGTCCGGAAGTAGCCTGGGGAGACGACGCGCTGGCTGGCCTCGGGCAGCTGCCCGGGCGGCGGCTTCGGCTGCCCCGCCGGATAGAGGTTCGAGCTCTGGCTGCGACGGCTGATGGGCGGCAGGCTGGCCGCCGAGACGGCCTGGGCGCCCGGCATGGAGGACAACCGCTCCTGCAGCTCCTGGAAGAAGCGCACCCGGTCGGCATCCGTCGGATACCGGGTCTCCGGCAGCGTCACGTCGAAGTAGAACACGCGCTCGGCGGCGAAGCCCGGTGAGGTCCCCTGCAGCTGGTAGAGGCTGCGGAGCATCAGGCCGGCGCCGACGACCAGCATCAAGGCCAGGGCCACCTCCGCCGTCACCAGGGCCGACCGGATGCTCTTTCGCCCCACCGTGGCGCCCGCCCCCTCCCGCATCGCCTCCAGCGGGTTCTGCCGCGACATCTGGAACGCGGGCGCCAGGCCGAACAGCACCCCGGAGACAGCCGACAGCCCGACACAGAACAGCAGCGCCCCGCCGTCCACCTGGATGGATTGCCACCCGGGCAGGCGCTCCGCCAACCCGGGCGGCAGCAGGGTGGCGATCATGTGCGTGCCCCACAGCGCGCCCAGGACACCCAAGCCTCCTCCCAGGAGCGACAGCAGGACGCTTTCGGTCAGGGCCTGGACCATCAGGCGAGTCGGGCTCGCCCCGAGCGCCCCGCGAATGGCCAGCTCCTTGCGCCGGGCCGCCGCGCGCGCCAGCAGCAGGCTCGCGACATTCGCGCAGCCGATGAGCAACACGAAGCCCACCGCGCCCGCCAGGGTGATGAGCAGCGGCCTCAAGGGCCCCAGATAGGCTTCGCGCACGGACGTCAGCCGCACGGTGCGCTCCGAATCCGTGTCGGGGTACCGTTCGGCCAGCCGCCCCGCGAGCACCCGCAGGGCGTCCTCCGCCATCGCCACGGAGAAGCCAGGCTTGAGGCGGCCCACCACCCGCACCTTCCGGTCCCCGCGTTCGTCCAGCTCCGCCTGCGTCGGCGCGAGCGGCACCCAGGCTTCGGCGCCAGGCGGGAAGTCGAAGCTCTTCGGCATCACGCCCACGACGGTGTAGGGCGCACCATCCAGCGTCACGGACTCACCCAGCACGGAGGGCGCGCCACCAAACCGGCGCCGCCACAACCCGTCCGACAGCACCACCACCGCCTCGCCCCCCACGCGGTCTTCCTCCGCGGAGAACGCCCTGCCCAGCGAGGGCCTCGCCTCCAGCGCGGGGAACAGCGCGGCGCCCACCCGAAACGCCTGAAGCCGCTCCGGCTGCAGCGCGCCGCCCAGGTTCAAGCTCCGCGGGACTATCCCCGCCACGTGCTCGAAAACCGCCGCCTGCTCGGTCCAATCCGCCAGCGTCGCCAGGGACGTCTCGCTCCGCTCGACCCCCGCCTTGGGGAGCGAGTCCCACACCATCACCAGACGCTCCTCGTGCGGAAAACGCATGGGCTGGAGCCAGATGGAGTTGACGACACTGAATATCGTCGTGCTCGCGCCAATCCCCAGCGCCAGCGTCAACACCGCGACCAGGGTGAACGTCGGGCTCTTGAGCAACAGCCTGACGCCGAACCGGATGTCCTGACGAATTGTATCCATGACCCTCTCACGCCACAGCATGCCACGCGGCGTGTGCCCCGGCGACGCGCATCACAACGTAGGTCCGGCAAGGCCCGTGAGAACACCCAAGTCCGTGAAATTTCAAAGCTGGCAGACATTTCGTTAAAACCATGTCTGAGCCTGGACATTCGTTCCAGGTTCGCCGTACTCTTGGAGGTCCGAGCCGCAGGCACCATCTGGCGTCAGGCTCGGCACGTGCGGCGATAAATCCGTGCCACGCGTGTGGTTTGATTCACCCCCTGGAGTCCCTCATGGTTGAGAGCAACATCGTTCTGAAGCCCGAGGTGGTGACGTTCAAGCAGCTGGACCCCGCGAAGGTTGACGCGCTCCGCGGCCAGCTGAGCATGATCCTGGGTCGTGGCGAGTTCCCCATGATGTCCGCGCGTGCGGTCATCAAGGAGCCGCAGGATCACACCAGCCATACGTCTGACGGCTGGTTCTAGCAGGTTGTCTTGACGCAAGGACTCCCCTCCATGCAGCAGGAACTTCGTTCTGCCCAAGCCCCCGTCGTGTTTCACCTGAATGGGATTGGAGACCGACTCCTCGCCCTCCCCGCGCTGCGAGCCCTGAGTCAGCTGTACCCGGGTCAAATCAGACTGGTGGGAGCACCAGGTGATTCAAGCCTGTTCTTTTATCAAGAGCTCGGGCTCATGAAGATTCACGAGGTGCGCGCGACGACGCAGGGCACGGAGCGGAGCATCGACGCGGAGGCGCTCCGGCAGGCCGTTGGGAGCTGCGACTTGTTTCTCTGTTTCAACACCTGGCACGCGGCGGGTGTCTCGGAGCTGCTCGAGGGGTTTCCGGCGACCACTGAGACAGTGGGCCTGTATCGCCGTTACAAGCAATGGGTCCGGGGTGAGGAGACCCAACACGCCTTGGACCGGCTCTTCGCGCTGGCCCAGCGGCTGGTCCCCACCCTGCGGCTGGAGGACTTCGCCCAGGCCCCCGCGCTGACGGCCGAGGCCACCGCGGCGGCCAGGAGCTTTCGCGACAGCGTCCCCGCGGGGGCCCGGCTGCTCGCGCTCCACACGGAGACAGGCTCCCGGAAACAGTGGCCCGTCGCCCGCTACCGCGCCGTGCTGGATGCCTTCCTCGAACGTCACCCCGAATGGCTGGTCCTCAACGTGGACTACGGCGCCACGGAGCTGGAGCCCATGGTCCATGGAGGCCGGGTGCTGGCCGCCCAGGGCGCCTCACTCGACGTGGCCATGGCGCTGCTCGGCGCGTGTGATGGCTTCCTCGGAATCGACTCCTGCATGCTGCACGCGGCGGACTTCTTCCGGCTCCCCTCGGTGGGCCTGTTCGGACCGACGTCTCCCCGCCAGTGGGGGTTCCGGCTCACCCCGGCCTTCCGCGAGCTCACGGGGAACGGGAGCATGGACGACCTCACCGAGGACGCGGTCCTCGGCGCGCTCACGGACCTCGCGGCGGGCCGGCTGCGGCCCGCCTGAGCGGGGCCGCCCCCACCCCGCGCTTCAGCCGCTCTGCACGCTCATCAACGGCGGCGCGGCCTGCGCGGAGGGCTCCGCGGGCAGGCCGTTGGCCATCTCCACCAGGGCGGCGTCCATGCCAGGCATCATCCGCAACAGGGGGATGGGGTCCTCCACGAGCTTGCGCAAGACCCACTCCACGACCGCCAACGTCTGCAGGCACTCCTCGGACGCATGCGGGCGCGGCGTCGCGTCCCCGGTCCGGGCGTAGTCGAGCACCGGCAGCACGCCGCAGTAGGGGTTGAAGGCGCACTCGCGGCACTGCGGGTCGCGATCCCGCAGCGACAGGTTCATGGACCGGAACGTGGCCTTGTCGCGGATGAGCGCGTCGTAGGTCGTCCCCTTGACGTTGCCCAACCCGAACTCCGAGCGCATCGAGCGGGCTTCGTCCGACGGCAGGATTTCGCCGTCATGGTCATAGGTGATGGCCGAGCCGAAGTCCCCGACCGGGTTGCGCCAGTCCACGAAGCCCGTGTCCGTTGTCTGGAGAATCTTGGCCAGGACGACACGCACCACGCGCTCGGAGTAGTTCTCGTTCTCCCGGCGGTTCTTCTCGTAGATGTAGTCGAGCGCGTCCAGGTAGTAGTGGAGGAAGTCCTGGATGTCGAAGGGCAGCTTCTCCTTGCGGGCGTTGCCCAGGGCCTTGAGCTTCAGGATGGCGAGGTCCTTGAAGCCCTCCGCGTGATAGAAGTCGATGGTGCGCTTCAGCTCCTTGGCGTTGGAGGCCCCCACCACGCACAGGGGTGACGCGCTGAGCACCCTGGGAAACCGGTCGCGGAAGTGGTTCAGCCGCTCCATGACCTTGCGGAAGCTGCCCGCCCCGCTCCGCGTGACTCGGAATGAGTCGTGGATGTCCTCGGGACCGTTCAACGAATACGACACGTTGATGCGGTTCTCCATGCAGTACGCGATGTGCTCATCGGTGGCGACCATGAGGTTGCTCACCACGGAGAAGCGGAGCCGCTTGCCCACGGCTTCGTTCTGCCTGCGCGCCTCCGCGACGAAGTACTTCATGCCCTCGAAGTTCAAGAAGGGCTCGCCGCCCTGGAACTCGAAGCCCAGGAAGGGGGCCGGAGAGCCGAGCGCGAAGCGGATGATGGCATCCGCGACGTCTGGCTGCATGTCGAAGTGCTTGGAGTCCGCGGAGATGCTCTCCGGGTTCATGTGGCAGTAGGTGCAGTTGAGGTTGCACCGCTTGGACAGCACGACGATATGGAGCCCCGGCCCCGCGTAGGTCCGGTCATGCCAGCGCTTGAGGTCCTCCAGCACGCGCGAGGAGTTCTGCGCGGTGATGAGGTGGCTGGTCTGCTCGAGCCGCGCGAACAGGGCCTCATCCATGGAGATTTCGTCGAGCTGGGCGTTCTCCGCGCTGGACAGCAGCTGCATGGCGCCCGTCCGGGACAGCCGCACGAAGTGGTCGGGGCCCACCTGCTTCGCGGGGAAGAAGTTGGGCAGCCACTCGTCGCGATAGCGCAACCCTGGAACCCTCATGACGCACCTCCGGCGTGCTGGGAATAGTGGGCCGCGAGCACTGCCGCCTCGCGCCAGTCCATGTATGTCTCTGCGTCATTCACCACGGGGCCGCTGGCGGCCACCCGCGAGAAGTGCTGCTTCATCCATGCCTCGAAGGCCTGGTCCATGTCCGCATCCGCGACCCGCTCGATGAGCGGGTGCTGCTCACTCAGGGCCTGGGCCATCTGCGCCAGGAGCACGCGCCCTTCGGGCGTGGGGCGCTCGAAGTCCATGAGGGTCCGGAAGGAGAGCAGGTTGCAGCGGTGAGATTTGAGCAACTGGAAGCGCCACTCCCGCTGCTTGAACTCGGGCCTGTCCAGCGCCAGCAGCCGGAGCCGGTTCACCGCCAGGAAGGAGTGCAGGCCCAGATGCAAGCCCCGGAGGGGGCGCGGGTCGGTGCGGTAGGCGGAGACGAACTCGGGACGTGCGTCGTCCCACCGCCCGAAGGCGCGCGAGTCGAGCAGCAGGTACATGCGCTCGTGTTGCAGCTCATGGACCAGGTCCTCCGCATGCTCCAGGCCGTGGGCCACGCGCGTGAGGAAGATGGGCGTGCCCGCCCCATAGGAGGACGAGCAACGCACGCTCCGGTTCTCCGGGCCCCCCATGTCGACGAGCGCGGGGAGCAACACGCGGGCCCAGTCGAGCACCTCGGGCCACAGCTCCCCAAGAATGTGGAAGGCCTCCTCCGCGCTGCGCAGCAGGGGCATGGGCCGCCAGGTGCCCGTGCTCCCATCATCCGGGATGCCCGCGCGCTCTCTCCGGCCGGTGATGCCGAGCATCTCGCTGTCGTCCAGCACCGGAACGTTCCACGTCTCGGACCAGGGCAGCGGCTGGAGGCTCACGGGCGCATCGCCCGCCAACGGCAGCGGGATGCGAAGCTGGGGGCCGGCGTGCCCCTCCGCGGAGAGCAGGCACTCCGCGCCAGAGAAGCGCCAAAAGAGGCGCCCCTCGCCGGGGCCGCGCACGTCGAGCCGCTCACCCCGAGGCAGGCAGTAGAGGGTCCGCGGCGTCACGAAGAGGGCTTCGCCGTGGGTGACCTCTCCTCGCAGCCGCTGGACGATGAGCAGCGACGCGAGGTTGCCCAGCAAGCGCTGGGTCAATCCGGGCCCGACGACGGCGGGCCCCAGCAAGCGGCCGAGCAGCACCGTCGTGCTCCAGTGCTCCAGGAACTCACGCGCCAGCGCAGGCGCGCGCTCGACGAGCTCGAACGCCTCGGAGAGGAGGGACTGGAGCTCCGCGGCACAGTCCCCCAGCTTCCCGAGCCGCTCCGGCTGCTGGAGCCAGCCCATGAGCAAGTCGAGCTGCCCCATCTGCTGCGCCCGCAGCAGCTCCCGCGCCGAGGCTTCCGCGTCGGGGGACAACGGCGTCGGGAAGGTGAAGGCCTCTTGGAATTGCATCAGTGACTCCAGTCGAGCACCAACGGCGACTCGTGCGTCAGGTGGGACAGGAACGTGAAGAGGGCCGACCGGACGTCGTCTTGAGGCAGGGAGAGGGCCGCGCTCACGTCGCCGACCATCTCGGCGACCGTGCGTCCGTCACATTGCTCCAGCAGGAGCGACTCGAGCGTCGACAGCGGCTGGTAGCGGATGCCCCCCGGGCTCGCGTAACAGAGCACCTCGGACGTCTCCGGCGACAGCGGGCGCGCGTCCAGCAGCCGCGCCAACTCCTGAGTGACGCGCAGGTGGTAGGGCCCCAACACCGGGCGGCGCTGGAGGAGGCTGTCACGAAGCACGGACAGGTGGCTCGAGCGAAGCGCCTCGGTGCGCTCGTCCCGGCGGACCAGCTCCTTCATCCGGCGGGACATGCACTGAAGGTGGAACAGACCCCGGTCCATCCACTGGCAGGCCGCCAGGTCCTCCCGCAGCGGCGCCGCGAGCGCTGGCTCGCCTTGGAGCAGGGCCTCGACAGCGGCGAAGTAACCAGCGTCCATGTCGGCGGGCTCCGCAATCTTCGACGGGAGGAGCGAGACCAGCCGCGCCGCGAGCTCGAAGGCCCTGGCCTCCACGAGGCAGCGGAGCGTCCGGGGCACCAGGACCGCCGCGGGGGTCTTGTTGACGGACGACTGGCAACGCTCCAGCAGGTAGCGCAGGTCGCGAGTGGAGGCGCGCACCACCTCCCGGATGGCCTCGAACGGCTCCAGCCACCGCGCGAGGTCGTTGTTGTCTCCCCATCCCCAACGCTGAATGGGCTTGCTCGGGTGATAGCCCGTGAAGAAGGTCGTCAGCAGGGCCTGAGGACGCTGCGGCCCCCGCGCCGGCTCGAAGCGACGGCCGGGCTGCAGCAGCGAGCAGCGCTCCAGGTCGTGCTTGTCGTAGACGAGCCGGTACGGGGGCTTCCAGGGCAGGAGCACGGAGTCATGCGCGCGCGTCACCGCGGCGGCCATCCAATGCGCCCGGTCGACCGGATAGCGCTCCAGGCGGTCTTCCCGCGGCCGCCCCGCCATGGACAGCGTGCCCCCACAGGTCGCGATCCGCGCGGGCTTCAACCAGTCGCAGAACGCGAGCGCGCCCACGGCGTCCATCTGATTCCAGAAGCCCTGCCACTGGACCGAGGCCCCCGTGGGAACGAAGGCGACATCAATCCGGCCCCGGAAGGCCTCCAGCGCTTCGCGAGTCCGGGGCGAATCCGTCACGTCCACCGCGTCCAGCGCCAGCACCTCCGGCGTCTCCACCAGCAGGGCACATTGCTCCTCGCCCTCCCCGGAACACTGCGCGGGCAGGATGTGGATACGCACGTCCTGGGCCAGCTCGACGACGTCCCCCTCCAGGAAGGGGTGGAGATTGCGGAAGCCCAGCGCCGTGAGAATCGCGCGAGCGCTCGACTCGGGCGCCGCGCCCGGCTTCGGCTTGTCGAGGAAGTAGAGCGCGACGTCCTCGCGCAGCCCCAACAGGCTGGGGGGATGGAGATGGTCGTCGTGCGCGTGGGAGAAGAAGACCGCGTCCACCGACGACAGGTCATCGAAGAACCACGCGGGGCACGCGGGCTGCCGGAACTCCAGCTCCCGCAGCACGAGCACCGGATCGATGAGAACCCTCAGAGGACCGCGGTGAATGACAAAAGAAGTGTGGCCCAGGTGCTCGATAAAAGTCTGCACAGCATGCCTGTTCTGAATATTCAGAATTCAACGTATCAACTCACATCCCCGAGCGTCAATCCATGCCCCGGGAATGATGGCTCAGCGTGGGCTGAGGAGCTCGGACGTACGGTGCGTGGCCAGATAGGCCTTGGCTTCAATCAGCGGAGCCCCCGTCAAGCCCAGCTTGACGTGCGCGAGCCGCTTATCGAAGACGCTCTCCCGCACGGCCGCGCCGTCGGGCAGGCTGACTTGCGTCCGCCCGGGCCAGGCAAGCAGCGCGTCACGCCGTGAGGGCGCGCAGAGCCCCCGCTTCACGAGCTCGTCGAGCAGCAATTGCCACCGGGGCTCCTCGGCGGGCTGCGCACGCCCTTGAAACGAGCATTCAAGCCCCAGCGTCGGCAACAACCGGGGCGCCAGGTCCAGGTTGAGCATGAAGCGATTGACGCCGAGCGGGAGGACCCACGCGAGGGTGTCCCGAAGCTGCTGGAAGTCCCCTGGCCACGCCACGGCCTCCAGGTAGGCCACGATGCGCTCTGGCGGCACGTTCTTGAGCGTGAAGCGCAGGTTCTTGCTGCGCCGCGACATCATCACACAGGCCGCATAGAGGTGGGCGCCAGGAGGCAGCGCCTCGATGCAGACGTCCATCTCCCGCTGGAGCTCCGGCGTGAGCGGCGCCTCGTCCCCACGCAAGAGCGGGAGCCCCGCGTGGAGCGTCGCGCGGTAGGTGTCCGACTTCCGTCGATGCAGCGCTTCGTTGATGGCGACGGGCTGGTCCCGCGTGCAGAGAAACACGATGGGCAGCGGCGGCGAGGCGACTGGCGCATCCAGGTCGAACTCCAGCCAGAACGCGTCGACCTCCCTGTCGAGCAGCCCGCCCGGCTCGGACCACCCTCGCGCGAAGTCGCGAATGCGCCGCCACTCGGGCGCGGCGAACAATGGCGCTGGGAGCTCGGCGTGGGGATGCCTGCCAGCAAGCAGCGCCTGTCCGTCGTGTTTGATGCCCAGGATGAAGTCCACCCGCGGCGCCCCGTCCAGCAGCCGGACCTCGAAGCCCCCATCGCCCTCCAGCGCCGCCGGCAGCCATTCACCCAGCTCGCGCAGGCGGGCCCGCGACTCGGGAGCAAACAACGCGGGCGGATAGTCATCATCGAAGGCGGCCAGCGTCTCCTTCCAGGTGCCCGGCCGGGACGGGAGCGCACCGGGGAGGAAGTTGTCGGTCCGGTCCGCCGCGATGCGGGCGATTCGGAGGTAACGGACGAGCGCTTCGACACACAGCGCCGCCGATGCTTCCAGCGAGCCATGGACGACGTCCCCGGCCTCGTACAGCGGGGCCACCGGCCAGAGGCCTTCCTCGCTCTGCCCGCTCAGCAGCAGGGACGCCATGGAGTCCAACGTCCGCTCGAAGAGGTTGACGTCCGTAGGCCGCCCCAGGTTCATCAGGGCGCTCATGGCGAGTGCGACATTCACCGCTCCCCGCACCTCCCCCTTCTCCCAGAGCGAAATGAGCTCATCCCGAAGGGGGACCGCGAGCTGCCAGTGGTCACCCGCGCGTCGAACCCAGCGCGTCAGCAGGTAGCCCAACAGGAGCGGAGAGGCCTCGGCAGCGGGCGGACCGCGCACGCACGACAGGAGCCCCCGGGTACGGAGTTGCTCGGCGACAAACGCGGCACGGCCCGGAAGCGACCGCCCTTCGTGCGCCGCCAGGAGCAGGAGGTCCGCGTGGGTGACGACGTCCACGTCAGGAGGGACACCCTCGCTGGAGACAGCTCCCGGCTCGCGCCCTGTCTGGCCATGCCCTCGCGCCGCGTCGCGGGCCAGGAGCGCATCGAGCGCCGAGGACGGCTCCAGCGGGATGTTCCATTGCGTCAAGGCCACCAGCGCCCGGGCCGACTCCCCCGCCCCCGGCAGCTTCAACTCAGGGGAGAAGCGCCAGCAGCCCGTCGCATCACGGCTGGAGCGCAGCCGCCGCACACAGGCCTCCACCTGCGCACGCCCATGGGCCTCACACTCGGCCAACGCGAGGAGGGCCAACGTCGCCGCCGCCGGGGAGTCTACCGGATGAACACCCGCGCCCGTGGCGGCCAGCAGCTCCGCGCCGGGAAGCTGTTCCAGTGCGGCGACCGCCGCGCCAATCGCGCCCTCCAGCATCTGTGCCGTGGGCCGGATCGGCGCTCCTGGAATCTGAACAGACACGGGCTTCCTCCGAGCGACGCTGGCGAATGAACGCAAAGCGTGCCCGAGCGTGAAGCGCAGGGCAATCACCTCTCCATGTAAACGGATGAAATCAATTTAGACCCCCACTCCGTGTAAACATGGCGAACTGATACACTCGCGGCGCCACCTCCTCCACCCGGCAGCGAAGGGCCGAAGCCCCGGCGCGAGACACGCACCGGGGCTCCCGGCGGGACTACGCGTCCGCCAGCATGAACGCGATGCGATTCGAGCGCGCGGAGGAGGGGAAGCCGCCCGCCGTCGCCGCGGTGATGTAGCCGGCGAGGTTGGGGAACACGTACTCGCGCTCGGCGGCGGTCGACAGGCCCAGCCAGTGCGCCAGCGAATGGGCGTACTGGTCCACCGACAGGGTGGGAATCCAGCGGCCCCGCGAGTCCGTGGTGTCCAGGTTGTTCACGCCGTTGGCGGCCAGGTCCAGGTCCGGGTACGTGCCGTAGAGTCGGCCGCCCTGGACGCGCTCCCCAATGACAATGGCGTGGCCGCCCCAGGCGTGGTCCGTGCCCCTATCCGAGTTCTCCACCAGCGTCCGGCTGAAGTCGCTCATGGTGAAGAGCGTGGCCTGCGGTGGGGCGGCGCCAAACGCCCCCGACGCGCGCAGCAACGCCAACGCCTGGTAGAAGGCGTCCAGCGCGAAGTCGAGCTGGGTGAGCAGCGCGTTGTGCGTGGGCAACTGTCCCACGTGTGTGTCGAAGCCGCCCAGGCCCACCGAGAACTCCTGGCGCCTCAGGCCCAGGCCTCCCTGGGCCGTGGCCGTCGCCCCCGCGACGAGGTCCCGCAGCACCTGGTAGAGCTGCGTGTGCAGCGTCCAGTTGGTGATGCCGGTGGGCGGGACGAACAGCGCGTCGATGGCGACACGCGTGGCCGCCGGGAGCGCGAGCCACGCCGCCTCTCGCGCCTCGGCGCGGGCCGTGGCGAAGGTCTGCGCCTGCGTGAAGATGCCGCCGTAGGAGGCCTCCAGCGTGACGCCGTTCGTGTGCTCCATCACGTCGGCGAGCGCCTGCGTCTGGAGCGCGTTGAAGTCGGCGTCGGACGTCTGGCGGAACGCGAGCGTGCCGCTGGGCGACACCATCATCGGCTGGCGCACGGCCCCCGCGGCGAACAGCGGCTTGCCTCCGAAGGAGACCACCTCTGGATACCCGCCCGGGTTGAGGCCATGGAGCTTGTCCGCCGTCCGCCCGCCCCACCCCGTCGTCTTGCCGACCAGCTCGAAGGGCACCGGCGCGGTGGAGGGATTGGCGATGGCGCTGGCCCACGCGTCCTGCTGGTCGCTGTGGGAGTACAGGTTGTCAGGCCGGGCGGTGGCGCCGCTGGTGTAGTCCGCCTTGCGCATGGGGACCACCAGCGGCCCCACGTTGCACACGAGCGCGGCGCGCTGCTGGCCGAACAGCGCCTGCACCTTCTTGAGCGCGGGGTGCAGCCCGTAGGCGTTGGCGGCCTGCCCCGCCGGGCTGATGGGCAGCAGGTCCGCCAGGGGGATGCCGATGTTCGGCCGCGCCGCGCTGTACTGCGCATAGGGCGTGGCGCCGCGCGGCACCAGGAGGTTGTTGGCGTCATTGCCTCCCAGCAGGAACACGCTGACGGCGGCGCGGTAGCCCGCGTAACCGCCGAGGGTGGCGGCTTCGGCCTCGCCCACCAGCCAGCGCGGCAGCGCGGACGACGCGGCGAGCAGGCCCAGTCCGCTGGACGTACCACGAAGGAACTGTCGTCTCGAGAAGGACATGGGCTACCTCTGGACCTGGAACTCGGGGGAGAGCGACGTGAGATAGACGGCCAGCTTCCGCTTGCGCGTCGAGTTCCCCACGCGTGAATCGGTGATGGCGTTGAAGACGGTGAGCTGGAGGTCCGAGGACATCGTGTGGTGGAGCCAGTAGCGGCCCAGCCACACCGTCAGGTCATTCGAGTCGGCCGGGAGCGCGCTCACGTCCACCAGGACGCCCGCGTTGGCCGGCGCGGTCGAAAACAGCAGCTCATGCACGAAGTTGGCGCGCGCCGTGACGGTGGCCGTGTCGAGGATGGCGAACTCGGGGCCGAGCAGGCCGTTGCCCCCAGGCACAGGCGCGTTGGGTGGGTAGTAGCTGAAGACGGACGGCGGACGGGGCACGGACTGGCCCATGGCGCTGCTCCAGGAAGCCAGCTTCGCGCCCGGGTCCTTGGTGCCGCCCACCGTGTCCAGCGTGCCGTTGAGCCAGCGAACCAGGGTGGTGACGAACAGCGCCGGCGGGCGCAGGTGGCCGTAGCTGGCGTACTGCGCCAGCGGGACCTGCGGACCGCGCGCGTCGACGTCCTCCAGAATCGCGCGGACCACGGCGCGCAAGTCGCCCCGGACGCCGCTGCCGTTGTCCTTGAAGACGTTCACCACGCGCCGGACATAGGCCGGACGCGGGTTGCTGGTGACCAGGTGCTGGATGAGCTGCTTGCAGATGAACGGCGGCACGTTCGGGTCCGCGAAGACGTTGTCCAGCGCCTGCTTCAGGTGCGCCGCCGCGCCCCCGCCGGCCGTGGTGGACACGCCGCGCAGCAGCACGCGTGACGTCGAGTCGTGATTCACGTTGCAGCCAATCATCTTCTGCGCGTAGCTGGCCGGGTTCGAGCGCCCCACCGTCGGGCAGCCGGTGTCGCTGGCATACGTCCACCCGGAGAGCGCATGGGCGAAGGCCTGGACGTGCGCCTCCGTGTACGCGGGAATCGGCGCGCCCTGCGCGTCCACCTTCTCCGTGCCGTCATCGTTGAGCTTGTGGAGGCCCAGCGTGAAGAGCTGGAGCATCTCCCGCGCGTAGTTCTCGTTGGGCGCGACGGGCTCGCCGTTCGTCTTGAAGGCCTTGTTGTTCGCCATGTCCAGGTACGTGCCCATGGCGGGGTCCAGCGTCATCGCCTCCAGCAGCGTGCGGAAGTTGCCGAAGGCATTCGTGGACAGCCGGTTGAGATAGCCGGCCATGGCCAGCTTCGGCTCCGACTCCGGCGTGGACATCAGGTTGGGGATGCCCGACTGCGAGACGACGAAAATCTGGCTCAGCGCGAACGCCACGCGCTGCCGCAGCTGGTCACTCCCCTGGATGGCGTTCGTGAAGAACTGGGAGCCGATGTCCCGCGTCCCCAGCGCGCCGCTGTAGGTGGAGCGGGGGGCGCTGAGCTGCGCGCTGATGGCGTCGGTGATGCCCTGCGCCACCACATACTCCACCGAGTCGATGGGCAGGGGGCTCGCTCCGGCCGCGAGCTTCGGTCCGAAGGTGGCCTGTTCGAGGAAGCGGACGGCATTCGCCTCGGAGGGAGTGTCCAGTGGCTCGGCGGCCTGCGACTGCTGGCCGAGCACTTCGCTCTCCACGACCTCCGGGGGACTGTCTTCCGGTGCGCACGCGGTCGCGCACACGGCGATGGCTAGGGTGAGGCGTCGAATCATGGGGGACGTTCTCCTGGCGAGGCGGCGGCTTCGGGCAGCACGGACAAGCGCCTCACCGAGAACAGACATAACAAATAAGGCAGACTAAGCGCAAAATGCAGCTTTAGCCGGCCTTGCGCGGGATTGGCCGTTCAACGTGCGCGCGGCGTCATGGGGCGCCTCACGCGGACCAGATGGCCTCCACGCGGGAGCGCACCTTGCGCCGCGCCTCCGCGAACCCGGGCTGCGCGCGCAGGGGCGCCAGCGCCGGGCAGCGGTCCATCCACTCCAGGTCGATGAGCGCCAGGTCCGCCGCCTGCTGGAGATAACGCATCGCCTCGGCGGACGCGCCCCGGAGGCACATCAGCTCCGCCGCGAGCTGACACACCATCGACGCGAAGCGCGAGTTCACCTGCCAGGTGAGCATGCCGTCCAGGCTGGCCCCCGTCTCCGCCACCGTCAGCTCACCCAGCGCCGCCGAGCAATAGGTGGCCACGTGGGAGGCCATGTGGTTCGGGTCTTCGAACAGCGCGGCCCGGCACTGGCGGAGGTCGTCCAGGTCGCCCTTCCAGGCCGCGACACGCATGCGGAGGATGAGGACCACCATGCCGAACAGGGGCTGACTGCTCAGGCGAGCCATGCACCACTGATAGGTCGCCTCGTCGCCGCGCAGGGCGCTGCAACGCGCCACTTCGACCAGGCAGATGGCCATGCCCGGCTCCAGCGCATAGGCCAGCTTCAAGCGCGGCATGCCTTCGTCCGCGCGGCCGGCCTCACACTGGAGATTGCCGAGGAGCTGGAGCGCGGGCGCGAACGTGGGGGCCGCATCGAGCGCCGTGCGCAAGGCCACCACCGCGTCCCGCCACCGGCCTTCCCGGGTGGCCAGGATGGCCTGTGCCAGCCTCGTCTCCACGAGCTCCGGCGCCAACTGCCGGGCACGCTCCAGGCTCGTCCGCGCCAGGGCCTCCCAGTCGACCTCGTCCGCCATGGTGCGGAGGAAGCCCGCCCGGAGCGTCGCCACCGCATGCTGCGCCGCCGCGTGCGAGAAGCCAGGCACCGAGTCGCGAAGCTGTTCGAGCGGCGTGATGACCTCCTCCTTCAGCTCCCGCGTCATCGAGTGCGCGAGCATCCGGGAGACCACCTGCCGGTAGAGGGCCAGGGCCTCCGCGGGCACCGTGGCGCGGTAGGCCAGGATGGCCAGCTCGCCGCGCAGGGCCTCCGCCAGCCGCTGTCCCAGCCGGTCCTGGAGCTGGAACGGGTCGTCATCCGCGTCGTCGAAGCGGCCGCTCCATAGTTGCGTGCCCGACGCGCCCTCCACCACCCGGAGCGTCACGCGCACCGACTTGCCGGCGGCCTGGAGCGTCCCATCCACCAGCAGCTCCACGCCCAGCTCCCGCGCCGCGGCGCGCGGGTCCCGCTCCTGCCGGAACCGCTCCGTGGCCCCGCTGCTCTGCACCCGGAGGCCGCGCGTCCTGGACAGCACATCGATGAGCGCCTCCGTCACGCCGTCGCCCAGGAACGCCTGGTCCGAAGCGCCCAGGAAGCGCAGCGGAAGCACCGCCAACGACTGCTCGCCCGGGCGCAACGGCGTCCGGGAGGCCAGCGCGCCCGAGGACACCGCGTCATGGCCGAAGCCGCCAGGCCGCGGCGTGGACGTGCCGTGAGCGCCCACCCCGGAGGCCCCCTGTCGCCGCCCGCGGCGGGTCCTCTCGTCCCGAGGTGCGCGCCATGGGCATGTTCGGGCTCGATGGGTTCGCCGACGGAGCCGAGCCACTGCCTCAGCGCCTCCGCCACACAGGCCGCGTCCCGCGGACGTCCGGAGGGCTCACGCGACAAGCACGCGAGCACCAGCTCCGCCAGCGCATCCGGCACCGCCGCCAGCAGGCGCGGGTCGGGCGGCGGCTGCCTCAAGCGGGCCACGGCCACGGCCATGGGCGAATCACCGGCGAACGGAGGCGCGCCGGTGAGCAACTGATAGAGCACCAGGCCCGTGGCGTAGAGGTCGGCGCGCGCGTCCACCTCGCCGCTCTCCAGCTGCTCGGGCGCCATGTACATGGGCGTGCCCACCAGGCCCTGCGTGCGCGAGGCCCCCTCGCCCGCCATGGCCCGGGCGATGCCGAAGTCGGTGAGCACCACGCGGCCACGGGCCTCCACCAGCACGTTGGCCGGCTTCAGGTCCCGGTGCACGACGCCCGCGGCGTGCGCCGCCGCCAGGCCCTCACAGAGCGCCAGGACCAGCCGCGCCGCCCGCGCGGGAGGCACCGCGTGCTCGCGCTCCATCAGCGACTGCAGGCTCTCCCCCTCCACGTACTCCATGGTCAGGTAGAGGCGGCCGGAGTGCTCGCCCAGGTCGAAGGTCCGCGCCACGTGCCGGTGGGTGATGCGCCGGGCCAAGCGGACCTCGCGGCGGAAGCGCTCCAGCCACTCCGGCG
Source organism: Myxococcus sp. AM010 (assembly GCF_013372585.1). Taxonomy (NCBI): domain Bacteria; kingdom Pseudomonadati; phylum Myxococcota; class Myxococcia; order Myxococcales; family Myxococcaceae; genus Myxococcus; species Myxococcus sp. AM010. The sequence continues at coordinate 28,203 of NZ_JABXEO010000054.1, read as the reverse complement.
CCGGCGAAGCGCCCAGCTCCAAAAGCTTCAACGCCACCACGTCGCCCACCAGCGTGTCTCGCGCCCGGTACACCGCGCCCATTCCACCGCGCCCGGCCAGCTCCTCCAGGAGGTAGCGCCCGGCGAACAGCGCGCGCTCCGTCACGTCGGTGATGGCGGGACGCGGGAGCGGCGACAGCACCGTCGCATCGGTCCCCTCGGGTGGCGAACTCCGGTCTTTCTCCTCGGACACGGCGCGGAATCTACCCTGCCGGGAGTCGAGGCGCCCGGCATTCGGGATGAACCCAACAATCTCTGGATATCAGGCCCATTCTCAACGTGGCACCGGGGGCGTCTGCGGCGGCTTCGGCGTGAAGAGCGCGCACGCACGGACCGGCTGCGGCGGGTACTTCCCGGGCAGCAACGGGCAGAGGATGAAGGTCGTCGTCCTCGACTGGACGTAGCGAGGCGGCGCGGCGCAGCGGTGACAGAGGCTGTCGGGGAACGGCGGCGCTTCGGGCGGGGGCGTCAATCGCGCAGCTCGAGCCACACCGGAGCGTGGTCCGAGGGCTGCTTGCCCTTGCGCTCCTCGCGGTCCACGTCCACGACGGCCAGCCGCTCGGCCACGGGCGCCGTCACGTAGAGGTGGTCGATGCGCAGGCCCAGGTTCTTCGGGAAGCCGAGCATGCGGTAGTCCCACCAGGTGAACTTCTGCACGCCGGGGTGCAGCTTGCGGAAGGCATCCGCGAGCCCGAAGGCGCCCAGGTGCCGCAGGGCGTCCCGCTCCTTCAGCGTGAAGAGCGTCTGGCCCTCCCAAAGCTTCGCGTCATAGGTGTCGATGTCGTCGGGCGCCACGTTCCAGTCCCCGCCCAGCACCAGGGGCTCGTCGGGCTTGTGCCGGGTGTCCAGGTAGCGCCGCAGCCGGCCGTACCACTCCAGCTTGTACTGGTACTGCGGCGAGTCCACCGACTGGCCATTGGGCACGTACGCGCTCACCACGCGGATGCCGCCCACGGTCGCCGCGATGAGGCGCGCATGCGAGTCATCCACGCCGTCGGACAGGCCCTTCACGACGTCCTTCGGCTCCTCCTTCGCGAGGATGGCGACGCCGTTGTACGTCTTCTGCCCGTGGACGGCGGCGTGGTAGCCCAGCTCGCGCACGGCCTCCATGGGGAAGTCCTCGTCCACGCACTTGAGCTCCTGCAGGCAGAGGACGTCCGGCTGGGCCTTCTTCAACCAGGCGAGCAGCCGTTCCTGACGGGCCCGCACCGAGTTCACGTTCCAGGTGGCGATCTTCATCGCGCGGACCGTCGCATGCCGCCCGCGCCCCCCGCCATGCTTTTCCCGAGCCCTGTGGCCACAGGGCCACACAGCCCCCTCCGTCCCTCTGGGAGGACGCGTGGCACGCCAGTCGCAAAGACGCCGGGTGGGAGCCCGGCACACGGCGCCCCGGAGCCCCCGTCCCGGGCGCTCCGCCAGCAGCCGAGGTCGCCGCCATGCGCCGCAACCACACGAAGCCCACGTCCCCCACCGGCTTCCGCCCGACGACCTCGGTGCGGCGCGCGCTGGTGCTGGCAAGCCTCGTGACGCTCGGACTGACCCTGGCGTGGGCGGAGGTGCCGTTGCCACCGGTGCTGCGCGCGTGGCTGGCCACGGAGGAGCAGTCCACGTCCAACGCGGACGCCGCGGCACCGGATGCAGCCAGCCCTCGGGGTGACGCCGCTGGGTTCCCGCCTGCCTTCGAGCGGCGCGCGACGCGTGGAGACCTCGGCATCGCGCACGTCGGCGCCGCGTTGGAGGGTTCGGACATCACGCCGGACGCCGAGCTCGCGTTGCCACACGGCCATGGGCGGCGCGTGGACCACCTGAGCCGGGCCCACCTGTTGCGCGACTGGGACGACCTCGCGGGCGCGCTCACGGAGTGCCGCCGGGCGATTCATGACGCCCCTGACGACGTGGCCGCCCTGGCGCTGGCGGCGGAGCTCGCCGGGCGCACGGGCCGAACGGACCTGGCCGTGCGTGCCCATGCCCAGCTCGGCCGCCTGCTGCCCCTGGATGCCCGCCCCTTGGTGCGTCAGGCGCGGCTGCTGGTGTCCCTGGGCCGCCACGCCGAAGCGGTGTCCGTGGGCGAGGAGGCCGTGCTGCGCAATCCCGAGTACGTGGAGGCCTATCAAGTGCTCGGGCGCGCCCACCTGGCGCAGGACGCGCTGGCGAAAGCGATGCTGCGCTTCGAGCAGGCCGTCCACCTCCACCCGGAGCATGGCTACGCGCTCAACAACCTGGGCCTCACCTATCTGCGTGCCGGGGAGGCCCGGAAGGCCACGGACGTGCTCGTCCGGGCGGCGGCGCTGCTCCCGCACGTCGCCTATGTGCACAACAACCTGGGCGTGGCCCACGAGCGGCTCGGACAGGTGGAGGAGGCCCGGGCCGCCTACGCCGCCGCCATGCACCTGTCCCCGCGCTACGTCCAGGCCCGCGTCAACGCGGACCGGATGCGCCGCACGGCCCACGCGGACCTGGCCGGCGCCCGGACGGAGCGTCGGCAGGCGCGCCCCACCCAGGGTGAGGCGCCTGCTCCCCGGTAGCGCCTTCCTGCCTGGAGGCCCTGCGCCGGGCGGGCCTCCAGCGCGGTTCCCGTTCAGTGTCCCCCGGTCTAACCTGCGGACTTTCCTTCCAACGCAATGAGCACGGCTCCCCAGATGCCCTCTTCGCCCGATTCCTCCACACCCACTCCCCCCGCGCCGCCTCCGCGACCGGGGTTCGGTGCCCGGCTGTGGCGCTGGACGAAGCGGCTGCTCATCACCGGCGTCGTGTGCCTGGTGCTCGGCGCCATCACCGTGGCGGGCGGCTACGCGTACTACAGCCAGGACCTGCCCTCCGTGGACGCGCTGCGCAACTACCAGCCGCCGCAGGTGACGAAGGTGACGTGCGGTGACGGCACGCTCTGCGCCGAGTTCGCGCGCGAGCGGCGCACGTTGATTCGCGTGGAGGACCTGCCGCCCCACGTCCGCAACGCCTTCCTGGCCGCCGAGGACGCGGACTTCTACAAGCACGAGGGCCTGGACTTCTTCGGCATCACCCGCGCGGCCATCAAGAACCTCATCCCCAACAGCCGCAAGTCCGGCGCGTCCACCATCACCCAGCAGGTGGTGAAGAACCTGCTGCTGTCCCCCGAACGCACGTTCTCCCGCAAGGCGCGCGAATGGATTCTCACGCCGCGCGTGGAGGAGGCGCTCACCAAGGACCAGATTCTCTCGCTCTACATCAACCAGTCCTATTACGGGCAGCGCCGCTACGGCATGGAGGAGGCGGCCCTCTTCTACTTCGGCAAGCACGCCAAGGACTTGAACGTGGGCGAGGCCGCCGTGCTCGCGGGCACGGTGCAGCTCCCGCACCGCATCAACCCGGTGACGAACATGACGCGGGCGAAGTCGCGTCAGCGCTACGTGCTGGACCAGATGGCGCGCAACGGCTTCGTGTCCGCGGACGTGGTGGAGGCGGAGAAGGAGAAGCCCATTGTCCTGGCGCCCCGGCGGGGCAAGGTGGCGGGGCCGTATTACACGGAGGAGATTCGCCGCACGCTCATCGCGCGCTACGGAGAGCAGGTGGTGATGGAGGGCGGGCTGCGCGTGGACATCGCCATGGTGCCCAAGCTCCAGCTCGCGGCGGAGCAGTCGGTGCGCGACGGGCTGGAGGCGGTGGACCGGCGCCAGGGCTACCGCGGCCCCCGTGGCGCGCTGGAGCAGGGCCAGTGGGAGCGCTACCGGGCCCTCATCGCCACGCGCATCGAGGAGGCGGGCCGCCGGCAGAAGGACCAGGGCTACGTCGCGGACCTGTCCTCGCTGGCGAAGGTGGAGAAGGAAGCACCGAAGGCGCCCGAGCTTGCGGGAGCGCCCCTGGACCCGCTGGAAGAGGAAGGCACCGAGGAGCAGCGGCCGGACCTGACGCCCGAGGACGAGGCGCCGCTCTCCGCGGACCAGCTCCTGGCGCAGTCGGTGCGCCTCAAGCCCATGGAGGAAGGCCTGCGCCTCACGGGCTACGTCATGCAGGTGGACGACAAGCGCAAGGTGGCGCGCGTGGACCTGGTGGGCCGCACCGCCGAGGTCTCCTTCGCGTCCGTCACCTGGGCGCGGCGGAAGGGCAAGGGCGCGCCGAAGAAGATTTCCGACGTCTTCACGGAGGGAGAGCTCGTCTTCGTGCGCGTGCTCAAGGCGCCGCCCGCGCCGGCCTTCGTGGAAGCGACGCTGGACCAGGTGCCCGAGGTGCAGGGCGGGCTGGTCGTCATTCGCCCGGAGAACCGGCACGTGGTGGCGCTGGTGGGCGGCTATGACGCGGAGCGCTCGTCCTTCAACCGCGCCACACAGGCGAAGCGGCAGCCGGGCTCGTCGTTCAAGCCGTTCCTCTACGCCGCCGCCATGGGCAGTGGCCGCTACACGCCGCTGTCCAAGGTCAATGACGCCCCCGAAGCCGTCCGCGACCCGTACACGGGCAAGACGTGGAAGCCGCAGAACTACGACCGTCAGTTCCAGGGGCCGATGACGCTGCGCGAGGCGCTCACCAAGTCGAAGAACACGGTGTCCGTGCGCCTCATCGAGGCGCTCACCCCGGCCACCACCATCGACTTCGCGCGCCGGGCGGGCATCCACTCCCCGCTGCCGGAGAACCTCACGCTGGCCCTGGGCACCGGCGAGGTGACGATGCTGGAGGCCGCCAACGCCTACGCCACGCTCCAGGCCAGTGGCCGCTACGCGGAGCCCTTGATGCTGCTGCGCGTGCGCGACGCGCGCGGAAAGGTGCTGGAGGAGCACCAGCCGGCCTTCGAGGAGACGCTGCCGCCCGCGGTGGCCTACCTCACCACGTCGCTGATGCGCAGCGTGGTGGAGGACGGCTCGGGCCGGGCCGTGCTCGCGCTGGAGCGCCCCGCCGCTGGCAAGACGGGCACCACGCAGCAGTCCCGTGACACGTGGTTCTCCGGCTACACGGCGGACTGGGTGGCCAGCGCGTGGGTGGGCTTCGACAACAACGCGCCGCTGGGCGGCAGTGAGACGGGTGGCCGCGCCGCGCTGCCCATCTGGCTCCAGTTCATGCGCGTGGCCCACGAAGGGCTGCCCACGCGGGAGTTCGAGGTGCCCCCTGGCGTCGTGCAGGTGCGCATCGACCCCATCAGCGGACTGCTGGCGGGCAACTCCGTCCCGGGCCGGCTGGAGCCATTCCTCGAAGGCACGCAGCCCACCGCGGAGGCGCCACCGCCGGGGCAGGTGACCACCGACCAGTTCTTCCTCGACGAAGGCAACAGGCGGGGATTGTGAGCCCTGCCCGAGCCCTGCTGCTCGCCCCCGCGCTGGCCGCGCTCGCGGCGCCCGCGGCCGACACCACCGCCGCCATTCCCCGGCTCGCCCGGCAGGTGACGGGGGCCGTGCGTGCGCAGCGTGGCGTGGAGGCGCCGGTGGCCGTGAATGTCACGGGCGGCTCGGCCGAGCTTCGCCGCGCGGTGAGCACGGTGCTCGCCTCGCAGCTCGCCTCCGCGGGCCTGTCGCCCGTGGTGCTGGATGCGCCCACGGCCGAGGCCGCCGAGACGCTGGCGCGCGCGGGCGGTGCCCGGACGCTAGTGCGGCTCTCGCTGGACGTGGAGGGTGGCGAGCTGCGCGCCCGGGGGGATTTGATTGGCACCTGGGTGAACTTCTGGTCCGGCCGCACGCCCACGCGTTCGCCCAAGCCCGCCGCCACGTTGGTGGAGACGGTGCCCGCGGACCCGACCGTGTTGGCGCTCGCGTTGGAGAGTGGAGGCGCTCCGCCCACCTCCCCCCCGGAAACGGGCCCTCGCGGCATCCGGCTGCTGGGCGCGGCGCTGGCGCGGCTGGAGAATCCCCTGGCGGCGCTCGCCGCCGGGGACCTGGACGGCGATGGCCGCGATGAAGTGGTGGCCCTCACGGAGCATGACGTCTCCGTCTTCGACGCGGAGGGGCGGCTCGTCGCGCGCAAGGCGCTGGACACCCTGCCCGCTGGAAGCGCCACCACCCGGGAGCCCTTTGGCGCGTTGGCGTTCCTGCCGGGGCCCCCCCGGCTGGCCGCGTGGAGCACCCGCCATGCGCACGGCGAGCTGCTGGCGCTGGACAAGGCCCGCGCCACCCTGCGCGCCGTGGGGACGCTGGACACGGCGCCGCTGGGCGCGACCGAGCGAGGCACCTTCGTTCCGGGACAGACGGCCTTCGCGCCCACCGTGAAGCTGGCGGAGGGCCGCCCGCTGACGGTGCCCGCGCCCTTCACCACCGCGAGCCTGGATGGCCAGCGGATGCTGTTCGTCCACCCGGATGGCACCGCGGCTTTCTACGCGCACGCCGGCGCGGCCCCCGCACGATGGACAAACCTGGGCGCCGGCAGCGCACTGGGAGACCTGGATGGGGACGGCGTGCCGGAGCTCATCACCACCTCGACCCAGCTCGCGCCCTCCCCCGACGTGCTGCGCGTGCACGGCGCCTCCAGGGACGACCCCGGCACGCAGGAACCGCTGTGGCAGGGCGCCCTGCCCACGGGCCGCGCGCTGTACGTGGTGACGGCCCGGCTGGACGGCGACCAGCGCCGCGACGTCATCGTGGGCCTCTGGAAGCCGGACGGCACCAGCGAGCTGTTCCTCCTGCGCCAGGGGGCGCCATGAGACTCCGCTCCACCCTGGCCTGCCTGGCGTTGCTCGCGTCCGCGTCCGCGCAGGCGGCCGGCCGTCCTCGTTTCGGGGGCGAGCTGCGCGTCGCCCATGACGGCCCGCCGGAAGTGGCCGAGCCCGCGCTGGCCGACACGCCCCTGGAAGCCACCCTGCTGGGGCTGCTGTCCCCCCCGGTGTGCCGGGCCACGCGGGACGGCGGCTTCGAGCCCGCGCTCGCGCGGGAGCTGTCGCGCCCCACACCCCAGTCCCTGCGCATCGCCCTGCCTGACCCCGCGTCCGCCACCGCACTCGCGCGGGCATGGATGCGGCTGGCGAGCAGCGACGGCGCATCCCCGTACCGGGCCCTCCTCCATCCGCTGCGCGGTGAGGCGCGGCAGGTGACGCCGCGGGGCGCCACCCTGGAGCTGACGCTGGCCTACCCCTGGCCGGACCTCGAGCGCGCGTTGTGCCACCCGGCGCTGGCGCCGCCCGCCTCCGCCAACGCCCTGGGCCCCTTCACCGCCGCGGGGCGCGGAGCCCTGGAAGCGCAGACGGCCTGGCCCCAGGGGCGCCCGTACCTGGACCGGCTGCTGCTCACCGCCACGGACCAGCGCGGCCTCTCCCGGCTGTGGTCGTCCCGGCAGGTCCAGGTGGAGCTGGGCGTCGCGGCGGAGACGGACACCACGGCCGGCGCGCCGCTCTACGCCACCTTCCTGGCCTTCTCCCCGCGGCGGCTGCCCCCGGACTTCCGGCAGGCCGTGGAGAGCGCCATCGACCGCGAGGACCTGACCCGCCTCTTCGTCCAGGCGCCCGCGCAGCCCATGCCGCACCTGCTCCCGCCAGCGATGCTGGACGCGCCCGCGCGCCCTCGGCCTGCCGCGCCGTCGGCGAGGCCCGCGAGGACGGTGACGCTGCGCTACGACGCCTCGGTGGAGGACCAGCGCGCGGTGGCGGAGCGCATCCAGGTGAAGCTGCACGAGCGCGGCTACACCGTGGCGCTGGAGGCGCTCCCCCGCGCGGCCCTGCGCGCCCGCTGGGCCCAGGGCGACTTCGAGCTGATGCTGCACGCGCTGCTGCTGCCGCCCATCCCCGGGCCCGCGCTGGCGGTGGTGCTGGACGCGGGTGGGCGCAAGGACTTGCTGGGCGTGGAGCTGCCCGCCATCGGCGCGCTTGCGTCCTCCGCGGCGCGGGACGCGCGGGCGCGCGAGCGGGCCCTGGCCCTGGCCGCGTCCGTGCCCCTGGTCCCCCTGTACGCGCAGGGGCTGGGAATGCGCTTCGCGCCAGACGTGGGCGGGGTGATGATGGACGCACAAGGCCTGCCCTCGCTGGACGGACTGCACGTGCTTCCAGCGGAGGGGACGGCGATGGGAGGACGTCCTTGAGGAGAACGGCATGCGTTTGAGGACGCGGCTGGCGCTCGCCTTCGCCCTGCTGGCCCTGGTTCCACTCGCGGTCGTCGTGCCGCTCACCCTCACGCGCTTGCGCGACACGTTGTCGCGCGAGCTGGACGCGCGCATGGAGGCCGCCACCGCCTCCGCGCAGGAGTCCCTGGAGCGCTCCGGTGCCACCGCCCGCCGCGCGGTGGAGGAGCTGGTGGACAGCACCATCATGGAGGACCTGGCCCGCGAGGCCCGGGAGCGCCCCACCCGCGCCATCCAGGCCGGCACCGCCGAGGGCCTGATGAAGAGCCGCGGCCTGAGCGTGCTGGCTCTCTTCGACCGCGACGGCCGGGTGCTCTCCTCCGGCCACCTGCCCGCGCGCCGGGGAGACCCGGACCCGGCCCTCTTCGCCGTCACGCGGGAGAAGTCCCCCCGGCCCGTGCCGGTGCGCGTGGAGGTGCGCACGGCCTCCGGCTTGCGTCAGCTCCCAGCGCTCGTCACCGCGCGCCCGGTGGACTTCGGGGACCTGCGGCTGTGGGCCGTGGGCGGCGTGCTGCTCGATGAGGGCCTGGCGCAGCACCTGGCCCGCCTCACCCAGACGCAGGTGGCGCTGCTGGTGGGTGACACGCCCCTGGCCAGCGCGGGCACCGCCGAACCGCCGACGGTGACGAAGTCGCTGCCGCTGGGGGAAGCGGCCACGGTGCGGCTCGTCTTCAGCCGCGCGGCGGCGCGGGAAGCGGAGCAGGGCGTCATGCGCGCCTTTCTCCTGCTGGCGGCGCTGGGCGGCACCTTCGCGGTGCTGCTGGGGCTGCTGGTGTCGCGGTGGATGACGCGGCCCGTGGAGGCCCTCACCGAGGGCGCCCGCCGCGTGGCCGAAGGCGCGCTGGAGTCCCAGGTGACGGTGAAGGCCAGCGGCGAGGTGGGCGAGCTGGTGCGGACGTTCAACCGCATGACGTCCGAGCTGAAGGCCACCACCGAGCGGCTGATGGCCAGCGAGCGCATCGCCGCGTGGCAGGAAGTGGCGCGGCGGCTGGCGCACGAAATCAAGAACCCGCTGACGCCCATCCGCATGTCGCTGGAGACGCTCCAGGCCGCGCAGGAGGCGAAGCACCCGCGCTTCCCGGACATGTTCAAGGAGAGCGCGGGCGTGGTGCTGGAGGAAGTGGACCGGCTGCGCCGCATCGTCGACGAGTTCAGCCACTTCGCGCGGATGCCCAAGCCGCAGCTGGCGCCGGTGGACCTGGGCGAGCTGGCGCAGAGCGTGCTGGCGCTGTACGCCACGCCTCCAGCCGGCATCCAGATTCTGCCCACGCTCCAGACGGGCGTGGTGGCGCGGGCGGACCGCGACCAGCTCACCCAGGTGCTGGTGAACCTGGTGAAGAACGCCGAGGAGGCCATGACGTCCACGGGCGGCACCCTGCGCGTGCGCGTACGCTCCACCGAAGCCGACGCCATCGTCGAGGTGGAGGACACCGGCCCCGGCATCCCCCTGGAGCACCGCGCCCGGATCTTCGAGCCCTACTTCACCACCAAGGACGGCGGCACCGGCCTGGGGTTGGCCATCGCCTCGCGCATCCTCCAGGAGCACGGCGGCAAGCTGGAGGTGGGCGGAGAGCCCGGCCACGGCGCGCGCTTCAGCCTCGTGCTGCCGCGCACGGCCTGACTCAGACGCTGCGCTCCGCGAAGCGGACGTGGACCAGCGCGGGCAACCGTTCCTTCACCCAGGGCAGCATGTTGAGACCGCTGTAACCGTACCGGAAGAAGCCCCGCGGGAAGCTGTAGGGCTTCAATTCCACCTGGCGGATTCGCGGCGCCCACCGCCGCAGCGTCGCCTCCAGCACGTCACGGTTGATGCCCCAGGGCATGGGTGGCACCTGGTACGCGCGAGTGCGACGCAGCCCCTTGAGCGTGCACCGCGAGAACCAGCGGGGAATCGTGTCGAAGAGGAGCTCGGCGCCCGGGAAGCGCTCTGCGATGTCCACGATGAGCCGACGGACGTCGTCTTCCTCGAAGTACATGAAGAGGCCCTGCGCGACGATGAACACGCCCTTGCTGGCGTCCACGCGGTCCATCCATGCGCGGTCCAGCGCGCTCACCGGGAAGTGCATCAGCCGCTCGTTCGGCGTGAGGAAGCGCTCCCGGATGGCCACGGCTTCCGGAAGGTCCACGCTCAGCCAGCGCAGCTGCCCGTTGTCCAGCCGCTGCGCCTGCGTCTCCAACCCTTCTCCCAGCGACACCACGAAGCCGTCAGGGTGCGTGGCCAGCCACGCGCGGATGCACCGGTCCATCGCCACCGCGCGAATCGCGAGGGACGGCTCCGCGCGGCCAAAGGACTTCTCGAAGTCGTAGTCGATGGCGCCGTAGATGCGCAGCGCCTCCGCGTCCTTCAGGACGCCGTCCGGCCGCTTCGCCTCCCCTGCCCGGCAGTGCAGCGTCCAGAGCATCGTCTCCGGAATCCCCGTCAGGTTCGGTACGTACCGCGTCTGCATCGTCCCCTCCTGACATCAACGACGTCTCCCGGGCGAACTCCGCCAGGCGCCTCAGTGCGCCGCCGACCTGGAGAAGGTGTTGATGACGATGACGCCCGCCAGGATGAGCCCGATGCCCACGAGCGCGGGGACGTCCAAACGCTGGCCGTGAAGGAGCCACGCCACGCCGGAGACGAGGACGATTCCCGCCCCGGACCAGATGGCGTAGGCGATGCCCGTGGGGATGGTCCTCAACGCGAAGGACAGGCAGAAGAAGGCCACGCCATAGCCCAGCACCACGAGGAGGGACGGACCCAGCCGCGTGAAGCCATTGGAGCTCTTGAGCGCCGAGGTCGCCACCACCTCGGCGACGATGGCAATCCCCAGATAGACCGCGTTGTGCATGAACCGCCTCCGCGGGCCTCTATAACCACTGGCTCCGAAGGCGGCCAACGCGAACGTCCGAAACGAGAAGGCCCGCGGCCTCTCGAGGAGACCACGGGCCTTCCGCGCTTCAGCAGCGGCCAGGGCCGCGCGCGGGCTCAGTCCTTGACGGGCGTGGCCTTGAGGGCCGCCTTGCCTTCCTTCACGTAGACCTGGAAGCGCACCGTCTTGCACGCGTACTTCTGGACGAGCTGCTCCTTGTTCTTGCGGAGCTTCTGCACGAACTTGTCGTACGTCAGGCCGTCCGCCGCCTCGCCACACCGCTCACGGGTGGTGAGGAACTCGCGGAAGACATCCTGGAAGTGCTGCTCGTCGGTGAGCGCCACCGCGGAGTTGCCCAGGCCCGGCAGCGGAATCGCGGCGGGCTGAGGGGCGGAGCGCGGCGGCGGCATGGGGATGGCGTCCGACGTCGAAGGCCGCGCGCTGGCCTGGAGCAGCTCGCGCGGAATCGCCGCCACGCGCGTCGTCTCCGGGCTGTCCGGCGCGGCCTGCGAGGCCGCCAGGGCGAAGGGGTCCGCCGCCTGCTGCAGCGAGTACGCCGCCGTGGGCTGGTCCTCGAAGGCGAACGCACCCCGGCGAGGGGACGCGGGCGACAGCGCCTCGGGGCCACCAAAGGCCTCGGGCGAGGGCTCAAACGGCATCGCCCCCGCGTGCGCGGGCGGCTGCTGCGGCGGCGCGGGGAACGGGAACGCCTCGGCCGAGCCGAAGGGGTCCGCCGCGGGCGCGGGCGCCGGAGGGGCAAAGGCGAACGGGGCCGCCGCGGGAGCAGGAGGCGGAGCCGGCGGGGCGAACGCGAACGGGTCTCCCACGGGCGCCTGCGCCGGGGGCGACATCGCGAACGGGTCTCCCGAAGGCGGCGGCGCCTGCTGCGCGAACGGGTCCGCCGCGGGCACGGGGGCCGGAGGAGCAAAGGCGAACGGGTCGGCGGCGGGCGCCGGAGCCGCGGGAGGTGGCGCGAAGGCGAACGGGTCCGCCTCGGGCGCCGGAGCGGCCGGCGGCGGCGCGAAGGCGAACGGGTCCGCCGCGGGCGCCGGAGCGGCCGGCGGCGGCGCGAAGGCGAACGGGTCCGCCGCGGGCGCGGGGGCCGGAGGCTGCGTGACGGCGGCCGGAGCGGGCGCCGAGGCCATGGCGGCCGACAGGCTCAGCGTGTCGGAGCTGCCACTGGACGTCTCCGCGTCACCCGCCTTGCGGCCGGAGCCCATCATCAGCGTCCAGAGGAGGCTCAGGCCCAGCAGGCCCGCCAGGGAGAACAGCGCGTTCTGCTGATACGCGGCCAGCGCGCCCAGCACCGGCTCCGTGCTGGCGATGGCGAGCACCTCCAGCGGCGTGCTGGCCAGCGCGCGGCGCGAGCCCACCATCAACGGCGCGCTCCCGCCCAGGGGGTCACCCTGGGTGAAGACGGGCAGCGCCACCGGGCCCAGCTCCAGGAGCTTGCCGGTGCTCAGCACCACCCCCGAGGCCTCCGCGGCGACCTTCGACAGCGAGCCCTCCGCCAGCAGCTTCTGCGGACCGGCGACGCCCGCCAGCGCGTCGCCCTTCACCAGCGCCAGCGCGGCCACGCCCGACGCCTGGACGGCGGCCTCCAGCCCGCCCTCGTCCAGCAGCGGCGCGCCCAGCACCAGCGTCACCGCGGGCGCCCCGGCGTGCCACGACAGCGGCACCGCGGCGAACGCATGCGGCGCACCGAAGGCATCCACCACGCTGGCCCCGGACTTGACGAGGCTCACCACGTCCAGCTTCGCCGCGTCCGAGGACGGCTCGGCCCCGGCCACCGCGTGGAACTGCGTGTCCTGGGAGACCACGGCCACCACCGCGCCCTTGAGCTCCGGGGGCACCAAGGCCTCGACGGCGCCGCGCACCGCGGCGAAGCGCTCGGCGGTGAAGACGCGGGCGGCGGCGGCTTCCGCCTCGGCGCGCTCACGCTCGCGCTGGCTGCGCGGCGCGGGCTGTTCAGGAAGCGGCGGCGCGGCGGCGGACACCACTTCCGGCATGGCCGCGAGCTTCAGCGCCAGCGACTGCACCTCGGCACGACGAGAATCCACACGGCGCGCCACCTCGGCGGCGCCCGCGGAAGATTGGGCCGATGCACCGGCGACGGCGCGCTCGCGCAGCGGTCCCGACAGCATCGGCAGATGAGCAACGCCCAGTCCGATGACCAGGAATGCGAAGACGAGGAACTTGAGGCGGACCATCGCCGTCCTTTTAGCCCGAGGTTGAAGGGTTCCGCTTATAGCGTTCACCGTTCGGCCCCAGCAAGATTCGGGCACTGGACAAGACAAGCCCGGCCGCCAGGTGTACAACCTGGGAGGCCGGGCTCATGCCGCCGCCAACCGCGACTAGTAGGTGGGAACGTCGGCCGCCACGTCCTCGGGCAGGCCGTTGGTGTGGACATCGCGCCGCTTCCCCAGCATGCGCTTGAGGCTCTTCTCCAACCGGTCACGCGTTGCGTCGATGGCGGGGAACAACGAGTCCGCCGTCTCCGTCACATGCACCGAGGAGAGCCCGGGCATTCGCACCGTGACCCGGCACTCCTTGTCCACGCCCCCCTTGGGCCCGTTGGTGTCCACCAGCGAGATGTCGATTTCCGCCGCCTCGTCATCCGCGAACCGTTCGATATGGCGCACCAGGTGTTCGTCGACATACGACTTGAGAGCATCCGACAGGTCCAGGTGCACTCCACGCAGCAACACCTTCATGGCATTTCCTCCGAGCCCAAAGATGGGCAGCCTGACGCCCGGTGGTGAGCCACCCCCTGTCCATTCGTGGAGCCCCCGTGACGCCCCCCTGCTCCCCGGGCGGCTGGGCAGCGGAGCGCCCGTACCCGGGGAGGACGAATCCCGCCGCGGCGCGGGTTTCTCAAGGGCATGGGCGCCGAGCGAATCAAGATCTTGCTGGTCGAGGACGACGGGGACAGCCGGGAGCTGCTGGCGGAGCTCCTGGAGTCGGAGTTCGACGTGAAGACGGCCACCGATGGCCTGGCCGGCCTCGAGATGTTCGAGGCCGAGCACCCCGACGTGGTCGTCACGGACGAATCGCTCCCGGGCATGTGCGGCACCGAGCTCGCGCAGAAGGTCAAGGAGCGCGAACCCCGGGCCCGCGTCATCCTCGTGTCCGGTTACACCCAGGTGCAGGGCTCTGAACACTGTGACGTGGTGCTGCGCAAGCCCATCGACGTGGAGCGCCTCAGCGCCGCGGTGTGCAGGCTGGGCGACGAGGCGCGGCACTGAACGAAGTGACGGGCCCCGGGTGCCGTCCACGCGTCGCGGACCTACTATTTTCCTCCAGACACCCACGGGCTGGAGGGACGGCGATGAAATACTGTGCCAGGTGCGGCTCCGAGTATCAGGACGGCGTCAACGCGTGCGCTGACTGTCCAGGCAACCCGCTCCTCGTGAGCGCGGAGGAGATGCGCAGCAGGGGGCTGCCGCTCCCGCATGAGCTGGATACCCGCGTCTTCGTCCGGGCCGGCTCCGCGGAGGACCCCTTCACCGCAGAGGCCTACGCGCAGCTCCTCCAGGACGCGAACATCCCCGTCCTGGTGCGCGCTGGCCGCTCGGGCGTCGTGGACAAGCTGACCACCGGCAACGTGCTGCCCTGGTGGGAAATCCACGTCCCCGCCGACCTGCAGGTCCGGGCCGCGACGCTGATTGAGCAGGAGCGCCTGCGGGAGCTGGCCACGAACGACGAGGCCGCGGCCGCCGCGGAGGCCGAGGAGCGGGAGAGCGAGTCCCCCGCCGCCGCGCCGCCACCGGCCTCCTGAACGGCGCTCAGGGCACCGGGCGCGACACCGAGCCGCCGCTCGGCACAGCGGGGCGGCGGGGCTCGAAGAGGCTGACGCCCGTCACCCTCCACTTCGAATAGCGGCCGTTGCGGGCCAGGAACGTCTCCAGGTCCTCGTCCACCACGCGGTTGTAGCCCCCGCGCGAGGCGTGGCGCAGGTACGTGCGCTTCTTGCGCTGCACCACGAAGCCCAGGTGGGTGATGCGGGTGGCCTTCAGCGGCAGGTCCTCCCGCAGCACCACCAGGATGGTGCCCGAGGGGATGTCGCGCGCGTGCGCCATCACCCGCTCCAGGGGCAGCATGTTCAAGGAGTACGTGCCCACCACCTGCCGCGCCTTGGGCAGGCCCAGCGCCTGCGACGAGCGCGACTGCCAGGTGCGCTCCGTCAGCGACTTCGTCACCTTGACGGCGTCATTGCCCGCGTAGCGCCGCGTCACGTCCGACAGGAAGCCCTTTCGGATGTTGTTGGGCAGCCACTGCGCCTCCATGAGGTGGTTGCGGTCCTCATAGGTGGGCGCGCTCGCGTAGCGGATGCGCTCGAGCAGCGGCGCCACCTCGTCCTCGCTGCCCGCGAGGCTCAGCGCCATCGACTGCTCCACGAAGGTGAGGCAGTCCACCGCGTCCAGCCGGAAGGTGGGGTCGGGGTCCACGCCCTGGCCCTCGCCCAGCGGCGACAGGACATAGGGCGTGTTGATGAAGCGCTCGCTCATCCGCAGCAGCCGCCCGGCCAGCGGCGCGTCCGCGTCCTCCGACACGAGCGCGGCGCGCGCCTGTGCGCCCAGCCCCACCCAGCCATTGGGCTTCACCGGCCGGGCGCCCACGTCCTCCGAGGGCGTGGAGACCGCGGGCGCCTGCGACAGCAGGGCCGCGGCCAGGACCGCGGCGACCTTCATTGCGCGACACCCGCCTTGCGGAGGATGGCCTTGCGCCGGTCGTCACGCAGCTGGAGCGTCTCCAGCTCCCGCTCGTACGCGAGCTTCTCGTCGGACTTCGCGTTCCACGACGCCAGCACCAGCCACTCCAGCATCGACGCGTCCCCGCCCTCGTGGAGGATGCGGGCGGCGCTGGCGGCCAGCACGCGGTCCTTGTCCTCCAGCAGCGGCTTGAGCGCGGGCGCGGCCTTCTTCGCGCTGACACCTTCGTAGAGCTCCAGGCCCTGCCGGCGCACGAAGCGGTCGTCGGAGCCCAGCAGCTTGCCCGCGAAGGCGAAGCCGTCCGGAGAGCCCAGCCGGCACAGGCCTCGCGCCGCCGCGAAGCGGGTGCTCTCCGAATCGCTGGCGAGGAACTCCTTGAGGGCCGGCCCCTGTTTGGCGTCCCCCGCCTCCCCCACGGCGGCGAGCAGGGCCGCGCGCACCTCCAGCTCCGGCTCCTTCCGGGCGGTCTTCACCAGCAAGGCGCCCATCTTCGGATTGCGCGAGGCGCCCAGGGCCCGCGCCGCCTCGCGGCGCACCCCGCTGCTCTTGTCCTCCAGCAGCGGCACCAGCACCTGGGTGAGCCGGCTGTGGAGCTTCGCCAGACCCTGCGCCGCGTACATCCGCACCGCGCTGTCCTCGTCCGACGCCAGGCCCGCCAGGGTGGGCTCGGCGGCGCGCGTTCCCAGCCCCGCCAGCACCGCGGCGAGGTTGCGGCGCAGCCGCTCCTCGTGGACGGTGCGCAGCGTGGAGGCGATTTCCCGGGCCGCGTAGGCCTCCTCGCGCAGGAAGCGCAGGCGGGAGATGGCCGCGGGGACGGCGCCACCCCGCACCACGGTCTGGATGACCGCGTCCGTGTCCGCGCGCCGGGAGTTCCGCTTGGCGGCGGACGCCGGTCCAGACAGGGCGGTCCAGGGGAGGAGCAGCGAGAGGAGGAGGACGAGGCGGACGGACGAAGGCACGGGCCCCCGACGATGGCAAGGGCGGAGCCAGCCGTCAAAGTCCCACCACATGCCCGGCCCCCCGGCCGGCGCGTCTGCCCGATTCTTGACCCTCCCGAGGGCGATTGATACGACCGTCAGGTTTCACCTCTCTCTCAAGGCGCCACCCTATGAAGAAGCTGATGGCGTTGGTGGCGGTGTCGGGGACGCTCACCGCGTGCGGCCCCGTGAAGTCCACCGCGAACATCCTCGACGCTGAAGTGCAGATTCAGGCCGCGCGCACCGCCGGGGCGGAGAAGCTCGCTCCCTACGAGTGGACCGCCGCCAACCTGTACATCGGCAAGGCCCGCGAGGAGGTGGGGTACTCCGACTATCAAGCGGGCGTTGACTTCGCCGTGAAGGCCTCCCGCTACGCCAACGAGGCCCGCGAGAAGGCCATGGCCGTGGCCGGCGGCAACGAGCCCGGCGGCCGCACTCCGAACCCGTGATGACCGAGCGCTCCCCGATGACGCGTCCTTTCCTCGTCACGCTGCTTCCCCTCCTCTTCTCCCTCTCCTGTGTCAGCGGCAGCAAGATTCGCGCGGACACGGAGGTGCTCGCGGCCAACGTGGAGCGCGCCCGCCGTAGCGGCGCCCTGCGCTGCGCGCCCGTGGAGCTGGCCACCGCGGAGGCCCACCTCGACTTCGCCCGTGGCGAGCTGAGCCAGGGCAACAGCGGCCGCGCCGACACCCACGCGCGCACCGCCGACGCCGCGGTGAACCGCGCGCTGGAACGCTCCAAGAGCTGTGGCCCGCGCCAGGTGCTGGTCCGCGAGCGGCCGGAGGCCCCGCAGCCGCAGCAACCCCAGCAACCGCAACAGCCGCAGGTGGTGGTCCGCATCGAGGAGACGGACAGCGACGGCGACGGCATCCTGGACAAGGACGACCCCTGCCCCGACCAGACCGAGGACATGGACGGGTTCCAGGACGAGGACGGCTGCCCCGACCCGGACAACGACAACGACGGCGTGCTGGACGGCAACGACAAGTGCCCGCTCACCCCCGGCGTGCCGGAGAACCAGGGCTGCCCGGCCGAGGCGCCCAAGGACCGCGACGGCGACGGCATCCCCGACAACGAGGACAAGTGCGCCGACCAGGCCGAGGACAAGGACGGCTTCCAGGACGAGGACGGCTGCCCCGACCTGGACAACGACAACGACGGCATCGTCGACACGGCCGACAAGTGCCCCGACGAGGCCGGCCCCATGCAGAACCTGGGCTGCCCCATCGTCGACAAGGACGGTGACGGCGTCCTCGACGTGGACGACAAGTGCCCGGACGAGCCGGAGGACAAGGACGGCTTCCAGGACGAGGACGGCTGCCCCGACCTGGACAACGACGGCGACGGCACGCCGGACGTCCAGGACAAGTGCCCGGGCGAGGCCGGCCCGGCGGAGAATGGCGGCTGCGCGGACAAGGACACCGACGGAGACGGCATCGTGGACCGGCTGGATGCGTGCCCCGAGGAGCCGGGCGTCCAGGAGGAGCGCGGCTGCGCCAAGCAGTACAAGATGGTCGTCATCAAGCGCGACCGGATTGAAATCAAGAAGCAGATCCTCTTCAGCTCCGGCTCGCACAAAATCTACGGCAAGCAGAGCACCGCGGTGCTCGACGACGTGGCGCAGGCCCTGCGCGACGCGCCGTGGATCAAGCGCATCCGCATCGAAGGCCACACCGACTCGCTGGGCAACGACGCGTCCAACCTGCGCCTGTCCCAGCGCCGCGCGGACTCGGTCATGGCGCAGCTCATCCGCCGCGGCATCGACCCGGGCCGCATCAAGGCCGTGGGCTTTGGCGAGACGCAGCCCATTGCCCCCAACAGCACCAAGACGGGCCGCGCGATGAACCGCCGGACCGAGTTCAAGGTGGCGGAATAACAGCCGCCCTGCCCCGGCCGCACCTGGCCGGGGCCCGACGCACCCGACGCCTCCGGGGCCTCGCGCCCACGGGGGCGTCGTCGTTTCGGGGGCTCAGCCGTCCTTGAGCAGCTCGTGGAGGACCTCGGTGGCATACGCGCCCCGAGCCAGCTCGAAGGTGAGCCAGAGGTCCTCGCCGTCCGCCGTCTGCTCCGCGGTCAGCTCGGGCGAGCCCAGGCGGACGCGGTAGGGCCGGCGGCTGCCTTCCGTCTCACCACCACCGCGCTTGAAGTCGTCCGGCGTGACGCCCGCTTCCGTCAGCAGCCGCGCCTCGAGCTCGGCCACGGCGCCGGCGGACGCCGTCATCTTCGGTCCGAAGAGCGGCCCGGCCGGGCTCACCTCGAAGGCGTCCACGCGGGGCCCGTCCACCTCGGGTGACTCGCACACGAAGAGGCCACCTGTCTCCTCCTTGCGCAGCACGTCGCCAGCGAGCGCGGTGGCCAGCGTCCCCGCGCGCAGCCGCGCCGCCAGCGCCTGGTTGAACAGGCGCGACTGGAAGGCGGACAGGTACAGCTTGCGCTGGAAACGGTCCGGCCGCTTCGGCAACCGCTGGCCCAGCACCAGCAGCCGGCCCAGGTCGGCGTTGTCCCCTGCCCGGCCGAAGCGCTGCTCGCCGAAGTAGTTGGGCACGCCCTGCGCCACCAGCCGGGAGAAACTCTCCCGCGCCGCGCCGGAGTCCTTCACGCCGCGCAGGCGCAGGCGGAACCGGTTGCCCCGCAGGTGCCCGGTGCGGAGCTTGTTGCCGTGGCGCTTCGTCCACAGCACCTGGACGCCGTCCAGGGCGAACTCCGGCACCTTCGGCTCGGCGCGCGCGGGCACGGACACCAGCTGACGGGTGATGGCGTGCCGGTCCTTCATCCCCGCCACGCCGATGTCGTCCTCGGACACGCCCAGCGACGCGGCCAGCGCGCGCACCAGCTCGCGCGTGTCACGGCCCCGCTTCTCCACCCAGAGGTAGAGGTGCTCGCCCTCGCCGGAAGGCAGGTAGGCGGGGACCTCCTCCACCTCGAAGTCCTCGGGCACCAGCTTGAAGGCGCCCCCACAGCCGGGCACCTCCGCCGTCAGACGCGGCCAACCTGAATCCGTCACGATGCCTCGAGCGTGGACAGCAGTTCTTTCACGCGGCGGGCCAGGTCCTCGTCCGCGCGTGACTCCAGCAACTCACCGGCCTGGAAGAGCAGGAAGAACATCATGTCGCTGAGCGCCTGCCGGAAGGTCGCCAGGGGCTCGCTGCCCAGCTGGGCGCGGTGGCGCTCGAAGCTCTCCATGAGCTTGCTCTCCGGGAGGCTGCCGTCCGGAGCGAAGGCCAGCCCCTCCAGCACCGGCGACGACGTCAGGCCCTGACCGGAGAGGGCCGCGTTGGCCGCGGCGATGAACTCGCGGTCCATGCCCTGCTTGGCCACCTCGTCGCGAATCTCCCGGAAGATGAAGTTGAAGACGCGGGCCACCGGGCGCGGGTCCACCGTCACCACCGCGCGCGCGGGCGTGCGGGCCGGCGCCGCGGCCTGCGTCGTGCGCTCGGGCGGCTGGGGAATCGGCGTCGGGACGCCCGGGCCCGGCACCATCAGCGGCTTGTCCGTCACCGAGGCGAAGCCGCCCTCCAGCAGGCGGAAGACGACCTTGGTGACGTCGAACTCCGACAGGCGCGCGGCGTGCCCCAGCTCCAGGATGGTGCGCCGGCCGTCGAGCAGGCCCAGCACCCGGTCCTCGTCCTCCTCCAGCTTGCCGTCCGAGGCGCGCTTGCGCGTCACGTACAGCCGACCGTGGGGGATGCGCTTGCGGAAGTGCGCCATCTCGTCAATCTTCCGGATGCTGTCCATCAGCAGGCTCTGCGTGGACAGCTGGATGATGTGACCGGACTTGTCCTCCACTGACTGGTCGATGAGGAAGAAGTTCCCCTCCCGGCACAGGACGATGGCGTGGAAGATTTCGCTCACCTGGTGGGTGACGCACTTGAAGAGGTCGTGCGACTTGAGCAGCCCCTTCTCCACCAGTGAGCGCCCCACCTTGGAGGGCGGTTGCTCGCGCAGCGCCGCCTCCACCTGGGCGCGCTCCACGTAGCCCATCCGCACCAGCACCTCGCCCAGCCGGTCGGCCGGGTCGTCGGAGGAGGCGCCGCGCACCTCGCCCTCGCGCAGGGTGACCGAGCGCTCTCCGCCCGGCGAGTGGACGCGCACCACGCCGCTCCAGCGCGACTGGCTGAGGAAGGCGATGAGGTCCGACAGCGGGAAGCCGCCCGCGTCCCCCGCCAGCACCACGCGCGGCACCGGGATGGAGCCGCCCTCCGCGGGCGTGCGGGAGAACACCAGCAGGTCGGGCGCCGTCGCCATCAGCGCGTACGTCCCCGAGCGCCCCGCCAGCGGTGAGGGCACGTGCCGGTCCTCGGGGACGAGCTGCGCCGACGCGTCGATGCGGAAGCGGGGTGTCATGGCGGCGTCAGTCAGCCGCCCAGGCGTTCTTGTTGGCGGACCACTCCAGCTCGTCTTCCAGGCTGTGCGTCAGCATCTGCGCCTCCACGAAGGACAGGTCCAGCGCGCGTCCGTTGAAGTACACGGCGGGCGTGCCGCTGATGCCCGCCGCGCGGCCCTGGCCGCGGTAGCCGTCCAGCTCCTCCTTGTACGCGTCCGTCTTCAGCAGCGCCGCCAGCTTCGCGCCGTCCAGGCCCAGCGACGTCGCCAGGGCGGCAATTGCCTCCGGCTTGAGGTTGGACTGGTGCTCGAAGAGGGCGTCGTGCATCTGCCAGAACTTGCCCTGGTCCCTCGCCCACAGCGCCGCCTGGGCGGCCTGCCTCGCGTTGGGGTGCATGGACAGGGGGAACGGCAGGTAGCAGAAGCGCACCTGCTGCGCGTGCTTCTTGGCGAAGGCCTCCAGCACCGGGCGAGCCTTGGCGCAGTACGGGCACTCGAAGTCGGAGAACTCCACCACCGTCACCGGCGCGCTGAGCGGGCCCATGCACATCCGGTCATCCACCTTGAACTGCGCCCGCGGGTCGCGGAAGGCGGCGTAGTACGTCGACAGGGAGAGGATGACCTCGGTGGCCGGGCTGCCCTCGGACACCATCCGCGCGGCCTGCTGCGCCATGCGCCGGGCGTGCTTGCAGGGGGTGTGCGACTTCAGACAGGCGCCCAGCGTGTGGGGGCAGCCGCAGTAGCAGAACTCGTCATTGAAGACGGTGGCCAGCTCCCGCTTCGCCGTGGGCGACAGCGAGGAGAAGTCCATGCCCGGGATGCCCGACACCGCGGCGACCGGGTCCACGGGCGCGGCGACGGGCTCGGAAGGCGCCGGAGCGGCGGGAGCCTGCGGGGCCGGGGCGGACGACGCCGGCTGCCCTCCGGTCGGGGCCGCGCTCTCGGGATTCTTGCACCCCGGGGCCGTCAGGACCGCGGCGGCCAGCAGGGGAACGACACGCTTCCAGCAGGAAAGGAGCACGCGGCGGGTCTTAGCGACGCGCGCGGGGCTTGTAAAGCAACGCCAGCCTTGGCAGGGAAGCCCCTGTTCATCATGCCCAGAGTCCTGCTGCTGCATACCGGGGGTACGCTCGGAATGGCCGGGGGCCGCCCGTCCGCCCTGAAGCCCGCGGCCTTCTTCAAGACGCTCAAGGCCCGCGCGCCGGAGCTGTTCGAGCTGGCTGACATCGAGCTGGAGCTGTTCAGCAACCTGGACAGCTCGGAGATGCAGCCGGAGCTCTGGAGCCGGATGGCCGCGCACCTCCACGCGCGCCTTCCCCACTTCGACGGGGCCGTGGTGACCCATGGCACGGACACGCTCGCCTACACCGCGAGCGCCCTCTCCTTCATGCTGCGCAACCCGCCCTGCCCCGTGGTGTTGACGGGCTCCCAGCGCCCGTTGGGCAAGATTCGCTCGGACGCGCGGCTCAACCTCATCGACGCGGTGCTGTCCGCGCTGCACGGCCCTCGCGAGGTCACCATCTGCTTCGACTCGCGCCTGTACCGGGGCAACCGGGCGCGCAAGGTGAAGGTCTCCGAGTACGACGCCTTCGACAGCCCCAACTTCCCCGTGCTGGGCACCCTGGGCGTGGACGCCACCTTCGAGCCGGGCCTCAAGCCCCGCGGCGCCTTCCGCCTCCATGAGCGGCTGGACCCCAAGGTCTTCCTCCTCAAGGTGTACCCGGGACTGGACCCGGCGTTGCCGCTCCAGCTGCTGCCGCACGTCCGAGGACTGGTCCTGGAGGCCTATGGGGCAGGCAACTTCCCCATCGATCCGGAGCAGGGGCGCTCGCTCAGGCCCCTCTTCCTCCAGGCGCGGGAGCGAGGCGTCCCGGTGGTGGTGGTGAGCCAGGCGCACCGGAATGGCGTGGACCTCTCCTTGTATGAGTCCGGAGCGGAGGCGCTGGAGGCCGGGGCGATGGGCGGCGCGGACATGACGCCGTCGGCGGCCCTGGTGAAGCTGATGCAGGGGCTGGCCTACCACTCCGGGGCGTCCGGGGCCCTGGCGCGCTACATCCAGGGGCCGGTGGCCGGAGAGTTGACCGTCGGGAGGCCGACAGTGGCCCCGGAGGCCCCCCGGAGGTCCCCGGCCACCCGGCGGCCCCGAGGAGAGTAGTGGAGAGTCGGGCAGTATGCTTGCCGCCGCGAAAAGGCGGCCCGTAAGATGGGTGCTGCGATGTCCGAGGAGAAAACTTCCGTCCATTCGATTTCGGACCTGCTGGGCAGCGCCCAGCAGCAGAGCGCCTATCTGATCGTCATCAGCGCCAAGTCCGCGGCGGGCATCGGGCGGATGTTCAAGCTGGACCGCTCCGAGGTCGTCCTGGGGCGCAGCTCCGAGGCGCAGTTCCAGGTCGAGGATGACGGCATCTCCCGCAAGCACGCCAAGGTGGTGGCGCTGGGAGACGGCCGGTTCCAGCTGGTGGACCTGGCCAGCACCAACGGGACGTACCTCAACGGCCTGAAGGTCAACGCCGCCCCGCTCTACGACGGCGACAAGATCCAGATCGGCTCCAACACCGTCCTCAAGTTCTCCATCCAGGACGCGCTGGAGGAGCAGTACCAGCGCAGCATCTACGAGTCCGCCACGCGTGACGGCCTCACCCGCGTCTACAACAAGAAGTACTTCCTGGAGACGGTGCGCAAGGAGTTCAGCTACTGCCTGCGCCACCGGGTGCCGCTGTCGCTGGTCCTCTTCGACGTGGACCACTTCAAGAAGATCAACGACGCGTATGGCCACCCGGCCGGTGACTACGTGCTGACGCGCATCGCCCAGCGGGTGAGCGACACGGTGCGCACCGAGGACCTGCTCGCGCGCTACGGCGGCGAGGAGTTCGCGCTGATGCTGCGCGAGTCCGCCGAGGACCAGGCCCTGGCGTGCGCGGAGCGCTGCCGGTACGCCGTGGACAAGGCGGACTTCGTCTTCAGTGGCACGCCCATCAAGGTGACCATCAGCCTGGGCGTGGCCACGCTGCTGGACTCGGACTTCTCCCAGCCCGAGGACCTCATCGCCGCGGCGGACAAGTACCTGTACCGGGCCAAGCGCGCGGGCCGCAACCGCGTGGACGCGAAGGCCGTCAGCGGGCTCTGAGCTTCGGGCGCGGCGCCTACGGGCCGAAGCCCAGCCGCCGCAGCGCCTCGCGCGACACGTGCTTCACATGGGAGTCCGGGTCGCGCGCCGCTGCGTCCGACAGCGCCGCCGCCGCCTGCGCGCCACCGATCCGGCCCAGGGCCATGGCCGCGGCCACCCGCACCGCGGCCTCCGCGTCCTCCCGCAGGCACCCGGCCAGCGCCTTCACATGGGACGCGCGGCCGATCTGCTCGAGCGCCTCGGCGGCGGCGGTGCGCACCGCCGCATGGTCCGACTCCAGCAGCATCGCGGCGTCATCGCCCCGGGACGTCTGCCGCTGAAGCGTCAGCAACTCCAGCGCGGCGCTCACCACCTCGGGAGCCCCGTCCCTCAGCGCACGCGAGGTGGCCTCCGGCACGCCCGGTTGCCGCGTCGTCAAACCGCTCAAGGCCCGCACGGCCCCCGCGCGAAGCAGCGGCTGCGCATCTGTCAGGAACGACTCCACCGATGACACCCGGTCCCGAGCCCCCTCGCTACAGTCCGCCAGCTGTGCCAGCGCGGCCCCTCGGACGGACGCGGACAGCGCCTTGTCCCGGGCCGTCCCCAGGAAGAAGGCCGCACACCCCTTCTCCCGCGCCATGGCCTCCAGCCACGGCCGCGCGTGGGTCGCGTCACGCGACTCGATGTGCCGCTCCGCCACCGTTCGCAGCGGGACGCCTTCCGCCTCGGCCAGCGCCCGCGCGGCGTCCCGGCGCACCCACCGGTCCGGATCCCCGAGCGCCCGCTCCAGCTCCCGCGTCGCCAGCGGCCCGTACACCCGCAGCGACTCCACCGCGCGCCGGCGCTGGAGGGGGTCCGCCACGGTCAGCGCCGGCTGCATCCCCTCCAATTCCTCCGAATACACGGCGAAGAGCCGGTTGATGCGCGCCTCCTCCGCGGGCTTCGCCTCGTCCAGCAGCATCCGCCCCACCGACGACCGGCTGCGCCCGGCCACCACCTTGAGCGCGCTGGCGCTGACCGCATCCAAGCTCGCTGGCCGCGTCGCCATGACGTCCAGGACGACGCGTGCGGGCTTGCGGCCCAGGAACCCGGCCAGGTGGGCCAGCGCCGAACTCCGAACCGCCAGGTCCTCCGCGTACAGCTCCAGCTCCAGCGCCTCGCGAATGGCCTCCCGGCGCCTCCACACACGCGCCGCGGCGTTGGCGCCCCGAGGTCCCGCCTCCCGCAGGAACCTCGCGGAGGAAGCCCCGGCGGCCGCCGCGGCGCGAGCCGCCGTCAGACACGCGTCCAGGTTGGACGACACCGGCTCCGCCAGGACCCAATCCACCAGCGCCCGGCGCTCCGTGACGCCCTGACGCCTGGCCTCCGCGCGCACCGCCGCCCACCGCACCCGCCAGTCCGGATCCTTCATGGCGGAGACGAGCGGCGCACGGGGAATGGGCCGCTGCCCCGCCAGGCCCTGCACCCAGGAATCCACCTGGCCGCCCGGCAGGCAGCTGCGACAGGTCCGAGCGCGCAAGGCCGGGTCCGTCACGTGCCGCTGGCAGGACATCCAGCACTCACGGGTTGGCGTCCCCCCCTGCTGCTGGCCAGTCATCAGGAGTACCATCAGGAGGAGGGCCGGGCTCACGAGGCGGACAGTGTAGTCCATCCGACCTGGCGTTTTCGTCCAGCGGCCTTGCGTTTTCCGTCTCAGTGGGTCATACCCGCTGCCCCTTTTGATCTACACCCACATCTACGTACGGCGGAAGGAGGTGACTGCATGCCCGGTATCCGAGTGAAGGAAGGAGAGTCCATCGAGAGCGCTCTCAAGCGTTTCAAGAAGGCCACCGAGAAGGCTGGAATCCTTTCCGAGATCCGTAAGCGCGAGCACTACGAGAAGCCTTCCGTGAAGCGGAAGAAGAAGGCCCTCGCCGCCAAGAAGCGCGCTGTGAAGAAGGCCCGCAAGTCGTTCTAGGCGCGTGCCTCGCGCGAGGAGCCGGGGCCCCACCGCTGTCAGGTGCCCTGGCTCCCGCCGTCGAAGTCCCCCTGAACAACGTCTCACCCTCCGGAGTCGCGACCATGGCCACCCTGAAGGAGCGGATCGACGCGGACCTGAAGGACGCGATGCGGTCCAAGAACGAGCTGACGCTCAGCGTGCTGCGGATGCTCAAGAGCGCGGTGAAGTACAAGGAAGTGGAGCCCGGCGCCTCCGCCCTGGATGACGCGGGAATCCTCACCGTCATCGCCGGCCTCATCAAGCAGCGCCGTGACTCCGTGGAGCAGTTCAAGACGGGCGGCCGCCCGGAGCTGGCGGAGAAGGAAGAGGCTGAAATCAGCATCCTCCAGAACTACCTGCCCAAGCAGCTGACCGCCGACGAGCTGTCCGCCGAGGTCCGCACCGCCATCGCCGAGACGGGCGCCAAGGGTCCCAAGGACATGGGCGCGGTGATGAAGAACCTCAACGCCAGGATTCACGGCAAGGCGGAAGGCCGCGCCATCTCCGACGCCGTGAAGGCGGAGCTCGCGAAGCTGTCTTGAGCCATTCACCGTTTTGAGGTCAGCGCTGGCGCTGTCGGGAAACCGGCGGCGCCTTTGCATTGAAGGGCTGGACAGGGATGCGGAAACTTGCTCCCTCGGCCCCCCGTCATTAAGTGCCTGGGTCAGTCCCGCCGCGGCGCCCGCTCACCCCAGCGGAAAATCGCGCGCAGGGGCCTCAGGAGTCCACCCCATGCCGCAACCACCCCCTGCCCTCGCGAGCGCTCCGGCTTCCGCCCCCCTGGGGATGATCCGCCAGGTCGGCCGGCGGGCAGGCGACGTCAGCCCTGTCCGGCAGGATGTAGGGGCTGGGCCCGCCCAGGGGTGGGCCAGGGGGTGGGCGTCGTGATTCCTGAGCACAAGATCCAGGAGGTCCTCGACCGGGTGGACCTCGTCGGGCTCATCTCCCGGCATGTGGACCTGAAGAAGGCCGGGCGCGAATGGAAGGCCTGCTGTCCCTTCCATCAGGAGAAGACGCCCTCCTTCTACGTGGTGCCGGAGAAGCGCTTCTATTTCTGCCATGGCTGCCGCGCGAGCGGTGACGCGGTGTCCTTCGTCCAGCGCTACCTGGGCAAGACGTTCCTGGACGCGGTGCGGGATCTGGCCCGCGAGCTCGGCGTGGACCTGGAGGCCGAGCAGGACCCCGGCATGCGGGAGCGGCAGCAAATCAAGGAGGCCACGGACCAGGCCGCCGAGCACTTCCGCGCCATGCTGTGGCAGCAGGACGAGGGCCGCTCCGCCCGCGCCTACGTCGCCAGCCGCGGCGTCTCCGAGGAGACGGCCATGGCGTTCGGCCTGGGCTGGGCGCCCCACGAATGGGCCACGCTGACGGAGCGCTTCCAGAAGCTGGGCATGCTGGAGTGGGCGGCGAAGGCCGGCCTGGTCCTCAAGCGCAACAGCGGTGACGGCTACTACGACTTCTTCCGCAGCCGGCTGATGGTGCCCATCCGCGCGCCGGAGGGCCGCCCCATCGCCTTCGGTGGCCGGCTGGTCGGCGCGGACGAAGGGCCCAAGTACCTCAACTCGCGCGAGTCGCGGCTCTACAACAAGAGCGAGACGCTCTTCGGCATGGACCAGGCGCGCGACGAGATGCGCAAGCGCAAGGCCGCCGTGCTCGTGGAGGGCTACTTCGACGCCATTGGCCTGCACCAGGTGGGCGTGCGGCACGCGGTGGCGCTGTGCTCCACCAACCTCACCGCCGGGCACATGCAGGTGCTCAAGCGCGCCGAGGCCCGCGAGCTGATTCTGCTGCTGGACGGAGACTCGGCCGGCCTCGCCGCGGTCGAACGGCTCTCCGGTCCCCTGCTCGCCGCGGGGGCGACCGCGCGAGTGGCCCTGCTGCCACAAGGGGATGATCCCGACACCTTCGCGCGTCGAGAGGGCCAGGAGGGCGTGGAGCGGCTGCTGGAAGGCGCCCACCCGCTCACCAGCCACCTGTTCGCCTCGCTCCTCCCAGAGGGCAAGGCCGCGAGCTTCGAGGAGAAGATGGCAGCGCTCGAGCGGCTCAAGCCGGTGGTGGGCCAGGTCCCCGTGGGCCTGGTGCGCGCCACCCTCTTCAGCGCGGTGGCCGAGCACTTCGGCTGGCGCCCTGCGGACGTGGAGTCCGCCCTGCGCAGCAAGGTGCCCCTGCCCAAGCCCGCCGGCGGGGAGGCACCTCTTTCGAGCCCCAACCGTCC